>JASIBM010000330.1 GCA_030045175.1 Streptosporangiaceae bacterium
GGCTGGCCGACTGCCTATCTCGGCGGGTCGGCGACCGCAACGTGGGGTCCTTGCTGTCGTCGGGGGAGCAGTAAGGGCTCCCCGTTGTCGTCGGTGGGGTCTGGCCTGGCGCGTGCGGGGCGGGTGGTGCCGCGGATCGCGTTCGGTGCGGGCGCGCCCGGGGGCGCTAGGCGGCCGGTGCGGATGGCGGCACGCCGGGTTCCTGGTCGCGGCTGGCCGACTGCCTATCTCGGCGGGTCGGCGACCGCAACGTGGGGTCCTTGCTGTCGTCGGGGGAGCAGTAAGGGCTCCCCGTTGTCGTCGGTGGGGTCTGGCCTGGCGCGTGCGGGGCGGGTGGTGCCGCGGATCGCGTTCGGTGCGGGCGCGCCGGCGGGCGCGGGGCGGGTGGTGCCGCGGATCGCGTTCAGGTCGGCCGGCAGCGCCGACCGGTACCGGGTGGGCGGTCCAGCACGGCGGGGGGTGGTGGGGGGGCGTCCCCCCGGGCTGGCACTGCGGGGGGTGCTGGGGGGTCCTCGCGGGCCGGCGCAGCGGCGAAGTACGCCGCGCATCGCGTTCGCGGTTGCTGGCAGATCGAGGCGGAAGGGGCGCGCAGCGGTGACCAAAGTGGCCAGGATGAGGGCAGGCCGGCGGTTGCCTCGCTGGGTACCGCGGCCGAGCCGGCCGGGCGGGCGATCGACGGTATGGCGGATCGGGAGCACGCGGACGGTGACTTACCGATGATCGCGACATCACGGCGGCGGCTTTATGTTCTATATCTGGTTGTTGCCGCTCTCCTGCTCGGCTTGCTGGTCCGGACGTGGTACCTGCAGGTCAAGACCGGTCCTAGATACGTAGCGCTGGCGAGTTCCGAGCGCGAGCGGGTGGTGATCGAGCCGGCCAACCGCGGGCCGATACTCGATGACACTGGGGCGCCGATGATCGACGCCAGCCCGGAAATGGTGATCTCGGTGAGCTTGCCTGCGCTCTGGCGGCAAGGCGACGGCGGGGCGGCGGTGATCGCGCGGCTGGCTGCCCTGCTGCACCGGCAGCCATCGTCGATCAAGCGCGAGATCAGGCTGTGCACGCGTGGGGTGCGACCGCCGTGCTGGGCTGGTTCGCCGTATCAGCCGATCCCGGTCGCCACCGACGTGTCGGACACTACGGCGCTTGCCGTGCTCGAGAGCCAGCGGGACTACCCGGGCGTGACCGCCGCGATCGCCCCGGTCACGCAATACCAGCAGCCGGTCTCGACCGACCTGGCCCAGGTGCTCGGGTACCTCCAGCCGATCACGGCGGGTGAGATCAAGAGCCAGGGCCTGCCAGCCACCGGGTTCGGCGGCGTGGACATGGTCGGGCAGACCGGGCTCGAAGCGGAGTACGACCGCGAGTTGCGCGGGGTGGCCGGCGTGCGCAGGTTTACTGTCAACGCGGCCGGCCAGGTGACAGGGACCATCAGCAACGTCCAGCCGAAGGCCGGTGACTACCTGGTCACCAGCATCAACTCCGCGCTACAGGCCGACACCGAGCAGGCGCTCGCCTCGGCAGTGCTGTCGAGCCAGGGCGCAGGGAACCCGGTCAGCGACGGCGGTGCCGCCGTCGTGATGACCACGACCGGGCGGGTGCTCGCGATGGCCAGCTACCCGACCTACAACCCGGCAGTCTGGGCGAACGGGATATCGGAAGCCGAGTTCCGCCAGCTGTTCGGCGCGGCTGACGGCGAGCCGATCTTGAACCGTGCCACCCAGGGCGAGTATTCGCCCGGATCGACGTGGAAGGTCACGTCCGTGGCCGCCGCGGTAGCGGCAGGGTACTCGTTGAACGGGACCTATAACTGCCCGGCCGCGTTCAAGGTCGGCGGGCGGTCCTACTACAACGACGGCAGTCCCTCGCTCGGGCCGATGAGCTTGTCTCAGGCGCTCGTGGTCTCCTGCGACACCGTCTTCTACGAGCTTGCCTACGACATCTACCTGAAGGATCACCCCCAGCAGGACGTGGTGACCTCGCCAGACGCCCCGATGCAGGAGATGCAGAAGATGGAGGTGGCCTGGGGGTTCGGGCGCGAGACCGGCGTGGACCTGCCGTCAGAGAGCGCGGGCAGCGTTCCTACCAGGGAATGGCTGTACTACCTGTGGAAGGACAATGCGCACCAGGGCCAGGACTGGTGCAAGTACGGCCGCGAACATGGCAGTTACTTGCAGCAGATCGAATGGGAGGACTGCCGGTCAGGCAACGTGTGGACGGTCGGCCAGTCGATAATCGCCTCCATCGGTCAGGGCTACGTGACGGTGAGCCCGCTACAGCTCGCTGACGCCTACGTGGCGCTCGCCAACGGGGGCACGCTGTACAGCCCGCGGATCGGTGAGGCGCTGATCAGCCCGGATGGGCGGGTGGTGCGAAGGATCACGCCGCCTGTGATGGGGCACCTGCCGGTTGCCGGGGCCACGCTCGCCTATATCAGGCAAGCCCTGGCCGGGGTCGTGACGAGTGGCACGGCCGCCTCGACGTTCGGTGGGTTCCCGCTCGGCCAGGTCTGCGTGGCGGCCAAGACAGGTACCGCTCAGGTCACCGGGCAAGATTCCACGTCGGTCTTCGCCTCGTTCGCGCCGTGCGACAACCCCAAATTCGTGGTCGTGATGATGGTCCCGAACTCTGGTTACGGTGCGAGCGTGTCTGGCCCTGCGGTCCGGCAGATCTGGGACGGCCTGTTCGGGCTGGAGGGGCATAAGGCGGCGCTGCCAGGCGGGATCTTGCCTGGCCTACCGCACATGAACAAGGCGGGGGTGGTGGTGCCTCCGTCTGGGTTCGGGCCGCGGCCGGGCGCCAGGGGCGCTGGGAGCCCTGCTGGTGGTGGTGGTGCGGCTGGTGGTGGTGGTGCGGCTAGTGGTGGTGGTGCGGCTGGTGGTGTAGGCGGGGGTGGCACGGGTGGCACGGGTGGCCCTGGGGGGGAGCAGGGATGAGCGGGCGGATCGGGCAGCCAGCCAGGCGGGGTGGGCTGGCTTCGCGCGGTGGGCTGGGGTCGCGGGGCGGGCTGGGGTCGCGGGGCGGGCTGGCGTCCCGGGGCGGGGATGGGCATGTGCTGACCGCGTTCCGGCGGCTGGGCGCCTGGGCAATCGGCCCGCGCTCCGCGCTTCGGCACGCCGACTGGCTGCTCTACGCGGCGGTGCTCGCGCTCACCACGCTCGGCACCCTGGTGATCTGGTCCGCGACGCAGCCGATCCTGGCACAGCAGGGTGTCAATCCGCACAGCTTCCTGCTCAAGCAACTGCTCAACACCGCGATCGGCCTCGTCTTGATGCTGGTCGTGGGATCGCTGCGGTCACGCCAGCTCAAGTTGTACGCGCCGGTCGCTTATGGACTGTCCTGCCTGGGCTTGCTCGCCGTGCTCACGCCGATCGGCAGCTCCGTGAACGGGAGCAAGTCGTGGATCTCGCTCGGCGGCGGCTTCCAGGTCGAGCCCTCCGAGTTCGCCAAGCTGTCGGTGATCGTGCTGAGCGCGATGATCTTGTCCGAGCCATGGGGCGGTGCACGCCGGCCTGGCCTGCGGCCGGTGGGCCTGACCGTGGGCCTCGCGTCAATCCCGATCCTGCTCGTGATCGGCGAGCCTGACCTGGGCGTGGTGATCGTGCTTGTGCTCATCCTGGTCGGGCTGATCGCGCTGTCCGGGGTGATGCTGCGCTGGCTCGCGCTGATGCTGGCCGCCGCCGCCGGGTCGGTCACGGTGGTGCTGAAGCTGCACCTGCTGAAGGCGTACCAGGTCAGCAGGCTGACGTCATTCATCAACCCGGCCGCCGACCCGAGCGGAACCGGCTACAGCGCGGCCCAGTCGAAGATCGCGATCGGCTCCGGGGGCCTGCAAGGGACCGGGCTATTTCGCAGCGAGCTCATCTCGGGCAGCTTCCTGCCCGAGCAGCACACGGACTTCATCTTCGCGGTGGTCGGCAACGAGCTCGGCTTCGTCGGCTCGCTGGCCGTCATCGGGCTACTTGGCTTGCTGCTGATCTGCGCGCTGCGCATAGCGGCCCATGCCAAGGACCAGTTCGGAATGCTGGTGGCAGCCGGCGTGGCGATCTGGTTCGCCGTGCAATCGTTCGTCAATATCGGCATGACGATCGGGATAATGCCGGTGACCGGGTTGCCGCTGCCATTCATATCTTATGGCGGGTCGGCGATGTTCGCCGACATGATCGCGATAGGGCTGCTCCAGTCGGTTCGCCGGGATAATCGCGTCTTCACTTCATGATCGCAATGGATTAACCACGCGCCGGTCATGGAGCGCGAGGGCACCCGGTGCGACGCCGGCCGGCTTCACGCTCGCGCCTGCTGGAGTTTCACCCGGACCCGCCCGCCATCGAGATGGTGCAGGTCGTCCAGGATCACCAGTGCCTGGCGCCACGCGCTGGCGGCCTCGTCGCGATCGCCCGACGCCTGGTGCGCGTCTCCTAGGCGCTCGAGCACCCAGGCCTGGTTGTACCGGTCACCAAGCTCGCGGACCAGGCGCAGGGACTGGCGATAGCAGTCAATGGCGGCGGCGTGCTCACCCATGTGCATTCTTGTCCGGCCAAGGCATTCCCAGCTCTCGGCCTTTCCGAAGGGATTATCGAGCCGGCGGTGTATCTCCAGGGCCTGGCCGGCGCAGGTCAGCGAGTCCCGGTCATGCCCCAGCTGCAGATGGGCCAGGCCCATGGTGTTGAGCGCGAACGCCTGGCCGGCCTCCTGGTCGGTGGCACGGAAGAGCGCCAGCGCCCGCTCGGCGAACTCGAGCACCCGGCCTGGCTCTTCCTGCCTTGCCAGGACTTCGGCGATGGCCAGGAGGTTATGGCCCTGGCTGACGTGGTCACCGATCTCGGTGAAGAGGCGAAGCGAGCGGTGCAGGTGCCTCAGCGCGTCGTCGTAGCGGCCCATGCGGATGCTCGCGGTGCCGATGTTCAGGTGCGCCCGTGACTGGCCGACCGGGTCCGCCAGCCGCTTGGCCGCGGTCAGGGCGGTGCGCTGCAGCGCGGCCAGCTCATCCCAGCGGCCGCGGCGGTCGCTGAAGTTCACCAGGGTCCACGGGATCTGCCACGCGTGCCGGTCGGAGCTTGCCTCTGAAGCCGGGTCGGCCGCCGCGGCGATCACGTTGCGCAAGACCTGGTACTCGGCTTCGAACCAGGCCATCGCCGCGGCCCGGGTGGTGACGCTCTCCGGCCGCACGAGCGGCTGCGGTGGCGGCAGGGCGATGGGCGTCCGCGACGGGTTCAGCAGCATCGCCGCCGCGTATCCGGTGTGCAGGTAGTGGTCATGCATGCGGTGCAGTCCAGCCAGGCGATCGGCCTGGCCGAGCTGACCACGGGCCTGCTCGCCAGCGTAAATGCGCAGCAAGTCGTGACACGCGTACCGGCCGGGAACGTGCTCGCTCAGCAGGAAGGCCCGCGACAGCTCGGCGAGCAGCGTGCGTGCCTGCTGCTCGGCCAGGCCCGCCATGCTGGCCGCGGCGCCAGCGGTGACGTCCGGGCCAGCATGCAGGCCGAGGAGCAGGAACAGGCGGGCGGCAGGCGGTGACAGCTGCCGGTATGACCAGGAGAACGCGGCGCGTACGCTCGCGGCCGGCTCGCCCGCGTCCAGTCCGTCCAGCCGGTCGCGGATGTCACGGAGCTGGGTCACCAGCCACTCAAGCGGATGGGCCGCGCTAGCGTTGGCGCGGGCCGCGGCGATGCTGAGCGCGAGGGGCAGCCGCGCGCTCAGCTCAGTGAGCTGGTCGACGGCAGCGGGCTCGCGGCTAGCCCGCTCGGACCCCAGCCGCGAATTGAGCAGGGCACGTGCCTCGGCTTGGCTCAGCACGTCGAGGGTCATCTGGTGCGCGCCGTCCGTCACGGCCAGGCCAGTGAGCTGGTCGCGGCTGGTGATCAGGGCCAGGCAGCCGGCGCTGCCTGGCAGCAGCGCCCGGACCTGGTCGGTATCGCGAGCGTTGTCAAGAACGACCAGCATCCGCTTTCCCGCCAGCAGGCTACGGTACAGGCCGGCCTGCGCGTCAGCCTGCGCGGGAACCGCGTCGGCGGCGACGCCAAGCGCATCGAGGAAGGCCCGTATCGCGTCGGCCGGCTCCAGCTTCGACCCGGACGGGTCGAAGCCGCGCAGGTTGATGTAGAGCTGCCCGTCACCGAACCTGTCGGCCACCTGGTGAGCCCACTGCACGGCCAGCGCCGTCTTGCCCACGCCCGCGGTCCCGCCAATGGCCGAGATCACCACGGCCCCTGGCCGGTCGTCCAGGCGATCGAGCAGGCCGGTCAGCGTGTTCAGCTCGGCATCGCGGCCGACGAAGCTCGCCAGCCTGTGCGGGAGCTGCCTCGGCACCCGCCGGCCCGGTGGCTGGACCTGGGTTTCGCGTGGCCGGGCTCCCAGCGGCGCGCCCGGGGTCCGGCCGCGCGGCCGGCTGGCCATGGCCAGTTCCACCGACCCGGACTCATCAAGGCCCAGGGCATCCGCGAGCGTGGCGATCGAGTGGCTGTGCGGCCGGCTGGTGATGCCGCGCTCCATATCGCTGATCGCCCGCACGCTGAGCCCGGTCCGGCTGGCGAGGTCCTCCTGGGTGAGCCCGGCCTTGAGTCGTCTGCGACGCAACAGCGTCCCGAAGTGCTGCGAGTTGCCGTCCACGCGAGTTCCATAAGGTAGAAATGGCCAAGCGACAAGCTCGTAGATGGTAAATTTAGCACCATCGAGGGGCAATGCGGCGACTCGGGCAGTCGATCCGGGATGGAGAGCCTGCACGGGCCGCGCGACCCTTTTCCTCCTGGATCTTCATCGCTTCGCTGATCGAGCCTGCTGGCTGGCCGTGGCCGGCCGGCGCATGATTGTCATCGTGACCGGCGATGTCGTCGAGGTCTGGCTGATCCAGGTCGACCTGCCCGATGCCATGCTCGCGTCGCTGCGGCCGTTGCTCGATGACGCGGAGCTCTCCCGAGCCGATGGGTACCTGCGGCCCGTCAGCCGCGCCAGGTACATCGCGGCGCACGGAGCCGTCCGGGTCATACTCGGCCGTCGGCTCGCCGTCCCGCCCGGGCGGCTGCGCTGGCGGCGCGGCCCGCACGGCAAGCCCGAGCTAGCCCTTCCAGAGAACGGCCCGCAGGTCAGCCTCTCGCACTCGGGCGGGCTGGCCGCGCTAGCGCTGAGCGAAAGCCGGCGCGTCGGGGTGGATCTGCAAGAGCTCGTGACCGGGCCGGATGCGATCAGGCTCGCCGAGCGGTTTTACCCACGGGCCGAGGCAAGATTCGTCGCGCGGGCACCGGACCCAGCGGAGGCCGGCCGCAGGTTCACCCGGCTATGGGCGAGGAAGGAGGCGTGCGTCAAGGTGACGGGCGGTCACCTGTTCCCTGGCCTGGCGCTGCCGGCCCGCGGCGACGGCGCCGTGGTCGTGGCTGGCCCAGGCGGGTCGCCGCCGGTCCCTTGCCTGGTCAGGGACGTCAGCGTGCCGCCTGGCAGGCTCGCGGCCGTGGCGATCGAGGGTGCCGGGCGATTCCGCGTGGCCAGGAGGTCCTGGCCAGGTGCTGTTGACAGCGTTGCTGACGATGCTGTATTGCCCTAATGGGCATTTCCGGCCGTGCTTGTCAGGGCAACATGGGAGGGCGTCGTGACGCAACATCCTGGCGATAGGCAAGGGACAGACGCCAGACGGGCCGCGGGCGGGGCCGGCGGCGATTCGGCCGGCAGCGCGGCGGCGGAGATCCGGCGCGGGCCGGGCTCGCTGCCGCATCCGGATCTCGCGCCAGGCAGGGACACGATCCCGCAGATCGCGCACGTCATCGTCTTGGTGATGGAGAACCACTCCTACGACAACAAGCTCGGCATGCTCGGCCGCCCAGGCGCCGACGGCTTCACTCTCGGCGAGGACGGCAAGCCGACCGCCACGAACCCTTACGCCAACGGCGACATACAGCACGCGTTCCGGATGCCGACCACCTGCCAGCTGCGCGGCAAGCCGACCCAGACCTGGCAGGCGAGCCACGAGCAGTTCGCCGCCGGGCGGAACACGGGCTTCGTGGAGTCGGCAAGCGGGCCTGCCGCGATGGGCTACTGGCAGCAGGCCGATCAGCCCTTCTACTACTCGGTGGCGAGCCAGTTCCCGATCGCCGACAGGTACTTCTGCTCGGTGCTCGGACGGACGTTCCCCAACCGGCGTTACCTGATCTCCGCCACCTCGCTCGGCATGATCGACGACACCATCCCTTCGCTCACCGCCTACCCGCCCAACGGGACGATCTTCGACCGGCTGGACGAGGCCAACGTCACCTGGAAGGACTACTGCTCGACGCTCGGCGTCGTGCTCTCGACCACCGAGCTCTATCCCGAGCTCTACGCGAGGAACGTGGGCAGGAACGTCGTCGGGATCGACCAGTACTTCGAGGACGCCGCGTCCGGCCAGCTCCCCGGGTTCTGCCTGGTCGAGCCCAACTACCTGCTCGGGTCTGAGGAGGATCCGCAGAACATCGCGATCGGCGAGCACTTCGCCGCCAGGGTCATCAACGCGGCGCTCAGCGGTCCCGCGTGGGAGCGCACGCTGCTGATCTGGACCTACGACGAGCACGGCGGCTACTACGACCACGTCCCGCCGCCTGCCGCGATCGCGCCGGACGACATCCCGCCCGACACCCCGGCCGGGGTGCCGGCCTACAACGGCTTCGCCCAGTACGGCTTCCGGGTGCCGTGCGCGGTCATCTCGCCGTGGGCCAGGCCGGACTACGTTTCGCACCAGGTCTTCGACCACACGAGCATCTGCGCGCTGGCCGAGGCCAAGTGGAACCTGCCAGCGATGACCTACCGTGACGCCAACGCCGGGAACATGCTCGACATGCTCGACCTGCAGCGGCCGGCGTTCCTGACCCCGCCCGCGCTCGCGCGGCCGCTGCTCGACACCGACCCGCTCGGCACGCTCGCCTGCGACATACTCGGGCCAGGCGCGATCCCGCCGGCGGGCTCGGTGTCGCCGGCCCCTGGGAAGGCGGCGCCCTAGCCCGACCGCGTCGGGTCCGCTGCCGGCTTCTTGCCCGGATGGCGGCTCACCTGATTGCCTGGGCGAGTCGGTAAGCTAGAGCGATGTCTGTCCTGTCGGTCTACCCCCAGCTTGAGCCGCTGCTCCCGTTGATACGCAAGCCGATCCAGTATGTGGGCGGCGAGCTGAACAGCGTGATCAAGGACTGGGACTCGACGGACGTCCGCTGGGCTCTGATGTACCCGGACGCCTATGAGGTAGGCCTGCCCAACCAGGGCATCCAGATTCTTTACGAGGTGCTGAACGAGCGCGACGGCGTGCTCGCCGAGCGCACCTACAGCGTCTGGCCAGACCTGGAGCGGCTGATGCGCTCCTGCGGCGTGCCGCAGTTCACGGTCGACGCGCACCGGCCGGTACGGGCGTTCGACGTGCTCGGCGTCAGCTTCGCCACCGAGCTCGGCTACACGAACCTGCTGACCGCGCTCGACCTCTCCGGCATCCCGTTGTCAGCGGCCGACCGTGGCGAGGCCGACCCGGTGGTGCTGGCCGGGGGGCATGCCGCCTTCAACCCAGAGCCGATCGCCGACTTCATCGACGGCGCCGTGCTCGGCGACGGCGAGCAGGCCGTGCTGATGATCACCGAGCGGGTCAGGGACTGGAAGCGGGCGGGCAGGCCGGGCGGGCGCGACGGCCTGCTCATGCTGCTTGCGACCCGGTGCGGCGTCTATGTTCCCCGGTTCTATGACGTGTCCTACGCGGCTGACGGGGCGATCGCCGCTGTCCTGCCCAACCGGCCAGGGGTGCCGCGCGTGGTATCCAAGCACACCGTGTCGGACCTGGACTCCTGGCCCTACCCGGCCAAGCCGCTCGTGCCGGTGGCGGAGTCGGTGCACGAGCGGTTCAGCGTGGAGATCTTCCGTGGCTGCACGCGCGGCTGCCGGTTCTGCCAGGCGGGCATGATCACCAGGCCGGTCCGCGAGCGTTCCATCACCACGATCGGCGAGATGGCTGAGGCGGGCCTGGCGGCCAGCGGGTTCTCCGAGCTTGGGCTGCTCTCGCTGTCCAGCGCCGACCACAGCGAGATCAACCAGGTCGTGACCGACCTGGCCGACAGGTACGAGGGCACCAACACCGGCCTGTCGCTGCCGTCGACCCGGGTCGACGCGTTCAACGTGACGCTGGCCAACGAGCTCAGCAGGAACGGGCGCAGGTCCGGCCTGACGTTCGCGCCAGAAGGCGGTACCGACCGGATCCGCAAGGTGATCAACAAGATGGTCACCGAGGATGACCTGATCGCGACCGTGTCGGCGGCGTACGCGAGCGGCTGGCGGCAGGTCAAGCTCTACTTCATGTGCGGCCTGCCGACCGAGACAGATGAGGACGTGCTGGCGATCGCGCGGGTGGCGCACCGGGTGATCGAGGCTGGCCGGGCGGCGAGCGGGCGGCGCGACATCAGGTGCACGGTGAGCATCGGCGGGTTCGTGCCCAAGCCGCACACGCCGTTTCAGTGGGCGGCTCAGTGTGACCACGAGACCGTGGACGCGAGACTGCGGGCGCTCGGCGCGGCGATCAGGGCCGACCGGGGGTTTGGCTCGTCAATCGGGTTCCGCTATCACGACGGCAAGCCGTCGGTGATCGAGGGCCTGCTCTCCCGTGGCGACCGCCGGGTCGGCAAGGTGATCAGGGCCGCCTGGGAAGCCGGGGCCAGATTCGACGGCTGGAGCGAGCACTTCTCATTCGAGCGCTGGGAGTCATGCGCGGCGGCCGCGCTGGCAGCGGACGGGGTGAGCCTGGACTGGTACACCACCAGGGCGCGAGGGTACGCGGAGATCCTGCCCTGGGACCACCTGGACGCCGGGCTGGAGCGGGACTGGCTCTGGCAGGACTGGCAGGCGGCGGTTGACCCGGCGGGACCCGCTGAGGTGGATGACTGCCGGTGGACGCCCTGCTTCGAGTGCGGGGTGTGCCCGGCGATGGGCACGCAGATTGAGGTCGGCCCGACCGGTGCGAGGCTGCTGCCACTCACCGTGCTCAACAGTGCTGCGCTCAACAGCGCCGCGGGGGATTCCGGGCCACCGGAGGCTCGGGGTCGTCCCCCGGCGAGCACACTTCCCCCCGGGGCCGTCGCGATGGGAGGGCGCTAGATGGCGCGGCCCGTCCCGGCGGGACCCCCGCCCGCGCCGATCGTTCAGCGCCTGACGATCAGGTACGCTAAAAGAGGCAGGATGCGCTTTGCGAGCCACAGGGATGTGGCGCGCGCCATCGAGCGGGGTGTGCGCATGGCCGGCGTGCCGGTAGCCTACTCCGCGGGGTTCACGCCGCATCCGAAGATTTCGTATTCGGGCGGGGCTCCGACGGGCTCTGCGAGCGAAGCCGAGTTCCTCGAGATCTCGCTTACGCGCCGATGCGAGCCCGCCGATGTCGGACAGCGGCTGGATGCAGCCCTGCCGGACGGGATTGACGTGATCGATGTGGTCGAGGCGGACGGCAGGTCCGCCGCGTTGCTTGAAGCCTCGCTGTGGGAGGTGATCTGGCCGGGCGTGGCGCCTGACGCCGCCGCCCAGGCCGTCGCGGTATTCCTCGACGCGCCGAGCGTGGAGGTAGAGCGGCTGACCAGCAAGGGCCTGCGGCGGCTCGATGCCCGGGCCGCTGTCGTGACCTTGCAGGTCGGAGTGCGCGCAGGCCGGCGCGCCGGGGCAGACCCGGCTGCCGGATGTGCGATACTTCGAATGATACTTCGGCAGATGACGCCTGCTGTCCGACCTGATGACCTGTTGACCGCACTGCGGGCGATCTCAGCCCTTGCGCCCTCCGGGCCGGCGGTAATAACCCGGCTGTGGCAGGGGCCGCTCGATAGTGCGCCAGGCATGGCGGCGGCCAGCGCGACATCGCCGGCCGGACGAGGACAAGGACACGGCACGAACACGGCGGTGATCCTGACCGACCAGACGGGTGACCCGGTAGGGCACGGGCGCCCGCAGGACAAGCCTGCGGGTCGAGGTGGACACCCGGAGCAAGCAGCCCAAGCCGGGCAACTGAAAGAAGATGCAGTGCGCCAGCGGGCGGGGAGCGCGAAGTCGGCGCCCGCCGAGCAGGCGCGCGTGAACCAACAGCTTCCGCGTGGCGCGCGAGGCCAGTTCGCTGGCTTGTGCGCCCGGGAGCCTGACGGAAGAGATTTCCCGCATGCTCGAAACCGAGCCACAGAATGTAGAGCCCGACTCCAGTGAGCTGGCAGCTGCTGATGAAGATGCCAGCCAGGACCCCGGGCAGGAAGGCGGCCAGCGGCGTGGCCTGCTGCGCAGGACCCGCCGGGCTGTAACCAGGCCGGCCGGGCCGCCCAAGTTTCGCTCGGGTACCTCGGCCGACGCGGAGGCAGGCCACGACGAGGGCGAGGCGTCGCACGCCGCGGGCGCGGCAGGCGCCAGTTCGGCGAGCCCCGGCTCGCGGGAGGGTGACCAGGCGTCCGGTCAGGTGACCCGCGCGCGAAGCGGTTCGGGTCGCTCCGTGCCCGCGGGGGGTTCCGGGGGGTCGCCCCCCCGGGCCAGCACCGCAGTCCCCGCCGTGCCATCGGTCCCGACCGTGCCATCGGTCCCAGCTGTGCCCGCGGTCCCGGCCGGCGAGCCAGGCGGGCATGGTTCCGGCCAGCGGGCAGCCAGGGGTGATCGGGCCGGCGCGGCGCACCCGATGGTGCCGCCCGCCGCGTTCCAGCCCCCGGTCGTCATCTTCCAGGCGCCTGCCTTGGCCGAGCCCAGGCAGTCCGGCGAGCCCATCCGGGAGCGAGCAGGTGGCGGCGGGGCCGCGGCCGATGACGACGAGGCCGATTTCGGCCCCGCAGGCTCGCGGCGGCGCCGTCGCGGTGGTCGTGGTCGTGGCAAGGGTGGTTCCGGTGGCGACGGCCAGCAGGCTGACGGGCAGCCAGAGTCCCGGCAGGCCGACACCGATCAAGGCGGCGCGAGCCGCGGTGAGGCTAGCCGATCGGATACCGAGCAGGCTGGCACCGGGTCGGCTGGCACCGGGTCGGCTGGCACCGGGTCGGCTGGAGCAGGCCGGAGTGGCTCGGGGCGGGGCAAGAAGGACGCCGCCGGGACCGCGACCGCCACGGCGAGTCCGGCCGGGACCGGTGACGAGCCCGAAGATGGCGAGGGGGCCGACGCCGACTCGGCGGCCAGCGGATCGAGCAGGCGCAGGCGTCGGCGCAGGCAGCGCGGTGGTTCGGTGCCGTCAGGCGGCGAAGTGCCCGCGCCTGACGAGCCAGCCGACACGGTAGTGCATATCCGCGAGCCCAGGGTGAGTCCGGATCCCGACGACGTGCGCGCGGTCAAGGGCTCCACCCGGCTTGAGGCCAAGCGCCAGCGGCGCCGCGAGAACAGAGATGGCGGCAGGCGGCGGCCGCCGATCATCAGCGAGTCCGAATTCCTGGCCCGGCGCGAGGCCGTCGAGCGGGTCATGGTGGTACGCCAGCAGGGCGATCGCACCCAGATCGCGGTGCTCGAAGACGGCGTGCTCGTCGAGCACTACGTGGACAAGGCCAGCCACCAGTCCTATGTCGGCAACGTGTATCTCGGCAAGGTGCAGAACGTGCTGCCGTCGATGGAGGCCGCGTTCGTCGACATCGGCAAGGGCAGGAACGCGGTCCTGTACGCCGGTGAGGTGAACTTCGACGCCACCGGCCTTGAGGGCGTGGCCAAGCGGATCGAGTCCGCGCTGAAGTCCGGGCAGTCGATCATGGTCCAGGTAACCAAGGATCCGATTGGCCACAAGGGCGCGAGGCTGACCAGCCAGATCAGCCTGCCTGGGCGCTACCTCGTCTACGTGCCAGGCGCCGCGATGACGGGCATCAGCCGCAAGCTGCCTGACACCGAGCGCGCCAGGCTGAAGCAAATCCTGAAGAAGGTCGCGCCGGAAGAGGGCGGGATCATCGTCAGGACCGCCGCCGAGGGCGCGTCGGAAGAGGAACTGCTGCACGACGTCACCAGGCTCGTGGCGCAGTGGCAGGCGATCGAGCGCAAGGCCAAGTCGGTGAGCGCGCCCGACCTGCTCTACGCCGAGCCTGACCTGACCATCCGGGTGGTCAGGGACATATTCAACGAGGACTTCACCAAGCTGGTCATCGCCAGCGACGGTGAGTGGGACCTGGTTGACGAGTACGTGCGCTACGTCGCGCCGACCCTGGCCGACAGGCTGGAGCGCTGGACCGACGATGAGGACTTGTTCAGCGCGTATCGGGTGGACGAGCAGCTAGCCAAGGCGCTGGACCGGAAGGTATGGCTGCCAAGCGGTGGCTCGCTGGTGATCGACACGACCGAGGCCATGACCGTCATCGACGTGAACACAGGCAAGTTCACTGGGCAGGGCGGCAACCTGGAGCAGACGGTCACCAGGAACAACCTGGAGGCCGCCGAGGAGATAGTCAGGCAGCTCAGGCTGCGCGACATCGGCGGCATCATCGTGATCGACTTCATCGACATGGTGCTTGAGAGCAACCGCGACCTGGTGCTGCGGCGGCTGATCGAGTGCCTGGCGAGAGACCGGACCAAGCACCAGGTCGCGGAGGTAACCTCGCTCGGCCTGGTCCAGATGACCAGGAAGCGAGTCGGATCGGGGCTGCTAGCAGCGTTTTCGGTGCCATGTGAGGAGTGCAACGGCCGAGGCGTGCTCGTGTCGACGGACTTGACCGAGACCGGGCACCAGCACGGGCGTAACGGCCAGCGCCCGGCAGCGACGCCGAAGCCTGGGCCGGGCAGGACCAGGTCGGCAAGGAGCAGGGCAATCGCCCAGGTCGCCGCCAAGACTCTGGAGCCGTCGGCCGGCTTCGGCGGCGGCGCAGACCTTGCCGATGCCGAGGTGGCCGATGCCGGGGTCGCCGATGCCGGGGTCGCGGCGGCTGGGACCGCCAACGGCGGACCGACGCCGATCGCGCCTGAGCAGCTACCCAACGGGCTGGACACGTCGGCACAGGAGTGGGCTGTGCCCGGCTCGGAGCGCGAGCCGGCGCCAGGCACATCGGTGCCGTCGGAGCCGCGCCGGCGCGCCAGGCGGTCTGCGCACCGGGATGCTGGTCCGCCGGACGCGGCCATCGTGGCTCAGTCGGCTGCGGTCACCGAGGCATCGACGCCCGTGGCTAGCGAGCCAGCGGCTAGCGAATCCGCGCCTACCGGGGCGCCCGAGGCGGAGTCCGTGGTGACCGACGTGCCGGAGGCCGGGCCGGTGGCGAGCGATCCGGCGGCGAGCGATCCGGTGGCGAGCGATCCGGCGGCGAGCGGGGCGCCCGAGGCCGAGCCTGCAGCGTCCGCCGGCGAACGTGCGATCTGATAGTCTTTGTGGTCGGCGCGCCTGGCGAGCAAGGCGCCAGCCCCGCTCGGGGCCGGCGGTCGGCGCGCCGTGCTGGCAATCCGGTCGTCTCGATGCCGAACGATGCCGCGGTTCTCGCGGCGGGATGGCACCAGGGGAAAGAGAGTGCTTTCGTGTACGCGATCGTTCGCTGCGGCGGCAGGCAGGAGAAGGCGTCCGTCGATGACGTCTTGATCGTCGACAAGCTCGCAGGCGAGGTGGGCTCGACTGTGACGCTGCCCGCGCTGCTGATCGTCGATGACGGCAAGGTGGTCAGCGACAAGGCCGAGCTCGGCGGCTACGAGATCACCGCCGAGATCCTCGGGCCGGCCGTCGGGCCCAAGATCCACATGATCCACTACAAGAACAAGACCGGCTACCGGCGCCGTCAGGGTCACCGGCAGAAGTACACGCAGGTCAAGGTCACCGGGATCGGCACGGGCAAGGCAAGCGCCAGCGCAAGGAAGAAGGGCTGAGATGGCTCACAAGAAGGGCGCGTCGTCCAGCCGGAACGGGCGCGATTCAAAGGCCCAGCGGCTTGGCGTCAAGCGGTTCGGTGGCCAGGTCGTGAACGCAGGCGAGATCATCGTGCGCCAGCGCGGCACGCATTTCCACCCCGGCGACGGTGTCGGCCGCGGTGACGACGACACCCTGTTCGCCCTCGTCCAGGGCAAGGTCGAGTTCGGGCACAAGCGCGGTCGCCGCGCGGTCAGCGTGATCCCGGTGAGCGTCCCGGTCCCGGCCGCCGCCGCCGCCGCGCGCTGACAGCGGACACTTTCATGATCGCGGACGATCCTCAGTCCTTATCGCTGACAAGCGTCCACGATCATGGAAGCCAACTTCGCTGATCAGGCCGAGCTCCGGGTGCGAGCGGGCAACGGCGGCCACGGGTGCGCATCGGTGCACCGGGAGAAGTACAAGCCGCTTGGCGGACCCGATGGCGGCAACGGCGGTCGCGGTGGCGACGTGATACTCAAGGTTGACCCAGGCACAGCGACGCTACTCGACTTTCACCGCAGGCCGCTGCGCAAGGCGGGTGACGGCAAGGCCGGGTCGGGCGGGCATCGCAACGGCGCCGACGGCGCCGACCTGGTCGTCGCAGTGCCCGACGGAACGGTGGTCAAGGACGCCGACGGCGAGATCCTCGCCGATCTGGTCGGCGCCGGGACCGAGTACGTGGTCGGGCAAGGCGGGCACGGCGGGCTTGGCAATGCCGCGCTCGCCTCGACCAAGCGCAAGGCACCGGGCTTCGCGCTGCGCGGCGAGCCCGGGCAGCACGCCAGGTTGCTGCTTGAGCTGAAGACGATCGCGGACGTCGGTCTGGTCGGCTTCCCCAACGCGGGCAAGTCCTCCCTCATCGCCGCCATCTCGGCCGCTCGCCCGAAGATCGCCAATTATCCATTCACCACGCTGGTGCCGCACCTCGGAGTCGTCGAGGCGGGCGAGGTCCAGTTCGTCGTGGCCGACGTTCCTGGCCTGATTCCCGGCGCCAGCGAAGGTCGCGGCCTTGGCCTTGACTTCCTGCGGCACGTCGAGCGGTGCTCCGTGCTAGTCCATGTCATTGATTGCGCAACGCAAGACCCGGGACGCGATCCCCTCACGGACCTGGACGTGATCGAGGCAGAGCTCGACGCGTACGACTTTCAGGCTGGCGCCGGCCTGGAGGACCGGCCGAGAATCGTGGCGCTGAACAAGATCGACGTTCCGGACGCCCGCGATCTCGCCGAGCTAGTCGCGCCTGATCTGGAGGCCAGGGGACTGGCGGTGTACCCAGTCTCGGCCGCGTCAGGCGAGGGATTGAGGGAGCTTGCGTTCGCGATGGCCGGGGTTGTCGCTCAGGCGCGGGAGGCGGCGCCTGCGCCGCTGCCGACCAGGCTGGTGATCAGGCCAGCGCCGGTCGCCGGCCCCGACTTCGAGCTCGTGCGCACCGGCGACAACGCCTTCTTGATCCGAGGTCACAAGCCAAGCAGGTGGATCACGCAGACCGACTTCGGCAACGACGAGGCGGTGGGGTACCTGGCCGACCGGCTGGCCAAGCTCGGCATCGAGGATGCGCTCGCCGAAGCCGGCGCCGAACCAGGCGCGCAGGTGCTGATCGGCGATGAGGACGACGCCGTGGTCTTCGACTGGGACCCGACGCTCCCGACCGGCGCGGGCTTCGGTCCGCGCGGCACCGACCCCCGCCTGGAGCGAGGCAGTCAGCAGGGCTGAGCCTCGCCCGTGACCGGAGCGGAGGCTAACAGGCGGGTGAGTGAGCCCGAGAATCAGGCAAGTGCCGACGACATGCTGGCAGGCATCGCCGCCCCTGCCCTGCGCCGCGTCACGGCGCCCAGTTTGAAACTCTCGCACCTTTCGCCGCATTTCTCCTCGACAAGGTGACGCGATGAATGTGCCATTGACCCGGAACCATCGGACCAATCTGCCATTCATTCGGAAATAATGATCAAGGTCGGTGACTCGAGGTGCCTGAGTTGCTTAAGTGGTCAGAGTTATGAGTTCGGGCAGGATCGCGGCGGGTTCGGGCAGGGCTGCGGCGGGTTCGGGCAGGGCTGCGGGGAGTTCGGGCAGGGCCGTGGCGGGTTCGGCACGACGGCGACCGGGCGTGGCTCGCGCGGCGTCATCGCGGGTGCTTGATCGGCCGTGCCTGCGGCGCGGCGCTCGCCACCTGCGGCCGCCACTAAACTGTACGGGCAGTTTTGCTAGCGGGAAGGACGCGGTTGACGATCCAAGATCGCGCGGAGACCGAGCGGGACCGCGAGCAAGAGTACATCACCGGGTTGTACGACCGGCTTGACGAGCTCAGGAACCGAGCGTCTGACCGGTTGGCTGGCGTGCTGCGGCAGGCGGGCGGGACGCCGGCGGCGCGGACCGAGCGGGACGCGCTGACGGTCATGTACCGCCAGCAGCTCGCCCAGCTCGACGCGGCCGAGAACGGCCTGTGCTTTGGCAGGCTGGAGTTCTGCGACGGGGCGCGCAGCTACATCGGGCGGCTTGGCATGCACGCCGACAATGATGACTACGACCAGCTCCTGATGGACTGGCGGGCCGACGCGGCCCGCCCGTTTTACCTTGCGACCGCCGCCTCGCCTGGCGAGGTGCGGGTGCGCAGGCACATCAAGACGCGCGGCCGGAGCGTGGCCAGGCTCGACGACGAAGTCCTCGACCTCGCGCTCGCCGACCCGACCAAGCATGAGGGCCTGACCGGCGAGTCAGCCCTGCTGGCCGCGCTCAACGCGAGCCGCACCGGCCGGATGCGCGACATCGTCGAGACGATCCAGGCCGAGCAGGACCGGGTGATCAGGTCTGCCATGCCCGGCGTGCTAGTCGTGCAGGGCGGGCCGGGCACCGGAAAGACCGCTGTCGCGCTGCACCGGGCCGCGTACCTGCTGTACACCTACCGGCGGCAGCTTGAGAAGCGGGGCGTGCTCGTGATCGGCCCGAACGCCACCTTCCTGCGCTACATCGGCCAGGTACTGCCATCGCTCGGCGAGACCAGCGTGCTGCTCTCCACGGTGGCCGACCTGATGCCCGGCGTCGCGGCTACCGGCACCGAGCCAGCCGAGGTCGCGCGGATCAAGGGCAGGCCAGAGATGGCCAAGGCGGTGGCAGGCGCCCTGCGAGACCGGCAACGGGTGCCACCAGAGGGCCTGGGCCTTCGCTTCGAAGGGCAGCACTACCGGGTCGGCAAGCACGCGCTCGCGCGGGCCAGGGAGCGGGCGCGCAGGTCGCGGCTGCGGCACAATCAGGCCCGGCCGATCTTCATCCGCGAGGTGCTCAGCGAGGTGGCGCGGGTGGTGGCCGGGCGGCTCGGCGCGGATCCACTCGGCGGCGCCAACCTGATGGGGCGGGCAGACATCGAGGACCTGCGGGCCGAGTTGCGCGATGATCCCGAGATCGCCGCCAGGATCGGCGGCCTGTGGCCCGTGCTGACGCCGCAGCAGCTCATCGGTGACCTGCTCGGCTCGCGGGCGCGGCTCACGATGGCCGCGCCGTTCATGAGCCAGGCCGAGCGCGAGTCGCTGTTCCGACCGGTCGGCGCGCAGTGGACGCCGGCCGACGTGCCGCTGCTCGACGAGGCGGCCGAGCTGCTCGGGGAAGACGACCGGGCGGCGCGGGCGGTGGCCAGGCGGCGGCGCGAGGAGCAGGAAGCGTACGCCCAGGGCGTGCTTGACATCATCGGCCGGGACGACGAGGACGACCCGGAGATCTTGATGGGCGCGGACATGCTGGACGCCGCTGCCCTGGCGGCGCGGCACGACCACGACCCGTACCTGACCCCGGCCGAGCGGGCGGCGGCGGACCGGACCTGGGCGTTCGGGCACGTGATCGTGGACGAGGCGCAGGAGCTCTCCGCGATGGCGTGGCGCATGGTAATGCGCCGCTGCCCGGCGAAGTCGATGACAATCGTGGGCGACGTGGCGCAGACAGGGGACATGGCCGGATCGGCGGCGTGGTCCGACGCGCTCGGGCCGCACGTTGGGGACAGGTGGCGGCTCGCGCCGCTCACGGTCAACTACCGCACGCCGGCGGAGATCATGGCGGTGGCCGCCGCGCTGCTTGCGGAGATCGATCCGCTGGCGGAGCCGCCGCGCTCGGTCAGGGAGTCGGGGGCGGTGCCGTGGCGGCTGGCGGTCGGCGAAAGCGAGCTGGCGGCCACCGTGGCGCGCGCGGCCGGCGTGCTGGCGGCGCGGGCCGAGCGGGACGGCCCAGGGGAAGGTACGGCGGATGGCGATGAGATCACACCGGCCGGGGGCGGGACGCTCGCGGTCATCGTCCCGGCCAGGCGGCTTGGCGAGATCGGGGCCGCGGTCGCGGCGGTCCGGCCTGATGCCGCGGTGCCCGGCGGGCCGGCTGAGCTGGGCGTCCCAGCGGACCAGGACGCCGACCTCGAGCGGCCGGTCGTCGTGCTGAGCGTCGCGCAGGCCAAGGGCCTGGAGTTCGACTCCGTGCTGATCGCCGAGCCCGGCGAGATCGTGGCCGGGTCGCCGCGTGGCCGCAGCGACCTGTACGTGGCGATGACCAGGGCGACGCAGCGGCTCGGCGTGGTGCACGCGGGCGAGCTGCCGGCGGTCTTGACCGCGCTGACCCCAGCCCCCAGCGTGGCCGACCTGCCCGCCTGAACGGCGCCGCGTCTGCTGTCAGACCCCCGTGGCAGTGTAATCCCGCTCGCCTCCGGCACTTTTAGGGCGCCGCCCTCCCTCGTCGCAAACACCGCTCCTCAGTCCGGTGCCAGTCGTTCGGCATCCCGGCGTACTGGATGGTCGATCCCGACGCACAGCGGCCTGTCTTGACCGTGTTCGAGCTGGCCGGGGGCGAGTACGCCGAGGTGGCGCGCGCCGCAGGGGAGGAGCCGTTCGCGGCACGGGTGCCGTTCACCGTGACGATCGTGCCGCGGGATCTCGTGCGGCTCACCTGACCCCCCGCCGTAGCGCGCGGCTAGAGGCCGACCATGTCCAGGGCGGTGGCCAGGGTGCCTTCCCACTCGGCCGCGGACATGGTCGGGGTGACGGGGATGGGGCGGGCGTGATCGAGAGCCGCGAGGGCTGACCTGACCACGTCGCTCGCGCGCGCGGACGACACGGCGGCGTCGCCAAGCTCTAGCTCGTGCTGCACGTTGTCCCTGCCGTGGCCTTGCACGACGTCGAGCAGCAGCAACGGTCGTCCGATGACCCTCGCTTCTGTGCAGGTGTCGCCGGAACTGGTGATGACCAGGTCGCAGGCGGCCATGAGCTCAGGTATCCGGTCGCAGAATCCATACGGGTGGACCAGCGGCTGCTGCCTGGCGGCCGCGCGCAGCTTGCTCTCGAGCCTGTAGTTGTGCCCGGCGACGGCGAGCACGTGCACGCCCGCGTCGGCGATCGCCCGCGCCGCCTGCGCGACGGGGCCGATGCCCCAGGCGCCGGACATCAGCAGGACGCATCGCTCCTTCTCGGGCACGCCGACCCTGGAGCGCGCGCTCGATTGCGACAGCGGGTGGTAAAAGGCGACTCGCACGGGCGCGTGCACGACCAGGATGCGCGCGTCTGGCTGGAATCGGCGGACGGCCTGTTCGGCCACCGCGGAGGTGACCAGGTAGAGGTCGACGCCTGGGTATATCCAGAGCCGGTGCGGCGTGGCGTCGGTGCAAAAGACGATGTGGCGCATGCCCGGGTAGCGGCTGGCCAGCGCGCCGACCGCCGAAGCCCCGGTGGCGAACACGGACAGCGCCAGGTCCGGCGGGTCCGCGTCGAGCAGCGGGCGCAGCCGGGGGATCAGCCGGTACCGCGACGCCGCCTCGCCAAGCTCGGCGAAGCGGTTGCCGGTGCGCAGCACGGAGAAATGGATGGCATCGAACACGCCGGGCATGGCCAGCATCCCCCGCATCATGGCCCCGCTGGCCGCTCCGACCCCGGTGCCGAGCAGCCGGACCAGGTCTATGGTTCGCGTGGACCATCCGGCCGATTCGAGCGAGGTCGCGCACGCCTCGGCGAGCTGGTCGTGGCCCATCCCGATCGAGCCGGAAAGCAACAGGGCCTGGCGGTCACTCACTGTGCGTATCCCCGCTTGACTGGTCAGCTGAGTCATCGAGCCAGGCCAGGTACCTGCGCAGGCCTTCGGCGAATGGCGTGGTGGGCGACCAGTTGATCAGTTCCTTCGCGAGCCGGTTGGACACGGCGGCGCCCTGGTAGTCCGCGGCGCGGCCGGCGACGTGGTGCACCGGCACCGGCCGCACGAGGCGCTGGACCGCCTCGGCTATCTCGTTCACGGATACCGGCGTGTCCCCTTCCAGCGCCAAGGTCTGATTGGCCGCGGCGGGGGACAGCGCCCTGACGTGCGCGTCAGCCAGGTCCTCGACGTAGACGAAGTTGCGTTGCTGCTCTCCGTCTCCGGTGATGGAGATCGGCTGACCAGCCTTCGCGGCGCGCACGAAGCTCGCCACCACCAGCGCCTCCCGCATCCTCGGCCCATAGGGGATGCCGTACCGCAAGATCGTGAACTCCTGGCCGTACATCTCCTGGTAGCTGTGCATCATCATCTCGGCGGCGAGCTTGGTGGATACATACAGATGCCCGGCCCGGCGCAGGTCTACCAGTGCGTCCTCGGTCCGCTCACCGTCACCGACTGTTGCCCCGTACACCCAGACCGTACTGGCCAGCACGACCCGGCCGCAGCGGGTTCGAAGGGCCGAGTCGAGCACCCGCCCGACGCCCTGCACGTTGAGCCTGATTGCCTCAGCCGGGTCGGCCGCGACGCTGTTGACGTCTGATGCCCCGGCCAGGTGAAAGACAACCTCACGATCTTTCAAAGTCGAATCGAGCGCCGCGTCATCGAAGATGTCGGCCATGATGTATTCGGCGCCTGGGTTCTGCCAAGTGTCATGCTTATCGATCACGAGTACGGAGTGACCGTCGGCTATCAAATGATCCACCACGTGGGATCCGATGAAGCCGCAGCCTCCCGTTACGGCAATGCGCATGGATGCCCTCCGGGGCATTGGTTGCGGATTTTAGTCGGTGGCGAATTTGGTTTCTCTTGTGGTTGCGGACACGCTGGCTATGGCGGCGAGCACTTGCTGTACTTCTTCGTCGTACATGTCCGAATGAATCGGCAGGCAGACGTGACGCGCGCAGATTTCCTCGGCGACTGGCAGGTCGTGGCCGGGCGCGTACTGGGCCAGCACGGGCTGGCGGTGCAGCGGGAGGTCGTAGACCTCCCCGGCGAGGCGGACCTGATGCTCGGCCGCGAGCTCCTGCTTGAGCCGCGCGCGGTCGATGCCAGGCGGGAGCATCGCGATGTACTTGTAGTAATTTCCGCGCGAGCCTGCGGGCTCGGGGAGTGGCCTGAGGAAGCCCCCGTCGGCCAGCGCCGCGTCGTAGCGGCCCGCGACCTCGCGCCTGCGGGTGATGGACTGCTCCATCCGGCCCAGGTGGACCAGGCCGGTGGCCGCATGCAGTTCGCTCAGCCGCCAGGCGTAGCCGAGGCGGATGTGATGGTTCGAGCCGAACGATCCCTTGCCCTGATCTCGGTAGATCCTGGCCTCATCGGCGATTTCCTTCGAACCGGTGAGGATCATCCCGCCTTCGCCACTGGTCACGACCTTGGTCGGGTAGAACGAGAACGCCGCGGCCGCGCCGAACGAGCCCGCGTGCCTGCCATCGAAGGTGGCTCCGTGCGCGTGCGCCGCGTCCTCGATCAGCACCACGCCCCGCGAGTCGCACAGGCGCCTGAGCTCGTCGGCGTGCGGGGTGATCAGACCTCCGATGTGCACGAGCACGACGGCGGCCGCGTTGGGGGTGAGCGCGTCGGCGAGCGTCGTCGGGTTCAGCGCGAAGGTGGCGGGGTCGACGTCGGCGAATACGGGGCGGGCGCCGGCGAAGATGGCGGCGGCGGCCGTGGCGTAGAACGTGTTCGAGGGTATGATCACATCTTTTCCCGCCACGCCGATGGCTCGCAACAAGATTTCGAGCGCGGCCGTGCCGCTCGAGGTGGCGACGGCGTGCGCGCCTGGGCTCGCGTGGGCAGTGGCGAATTCGTGCTCAAAGCGCTCCGTGTACGGGCCAAGAGTCAGGATGCCGCTGGTGAGAATGTCGGTTACAGCGATCGCGACCTGCTCGCGATCCTCGGGCGGAAACACTATCCGGGCGGGTTGGACTGTCCTGCCTGTCATGACTACCCCAAGTGCTCGATCGGTGCCGCATGTCCTTTCTATCGCGAGTGCCCCACCTGGCTCTCATGCCCCCCGCGATGACATGATGACCAAATGTCATCCTCGGTACCGCCTCGGTCAGCTGGGCAGGCACCTGATAGGCCGGCCGGGCGCGTGGCGCTCGCGGCGGCGGGCCTCGCGGTGGCGAGCCTGGCCGTCTTCCAGGCCGGCCCGGGCGTCTGCGGGTTCGGGTCCGTCAGGCGCCGGTTCTTCCCGCAGCTCTCCGGGCTCGGCCTCGCCGACCACGTGGCCCTGACGTTCGACGACGGGCCTGATCGCGTTGCCACGCCGATGTTCCTCGAGGTGCTGCGGGAGCGGGGAGTGCGCGCGACGTTCTTCCAGCTCGGCTGCCAGGCGCAGCTAGCGCCGCGGCTGGTAGCCGAGGTCGCGGCCGCCGGCCATGAGCTCGGCGTGCACGGCTGGGCGCACGGGTACCTGCCGTTGCGTGGTCCCGTCGGCACCTATGACGACCTCGCCAGGGCGCGGGACGCTATCGCGGCGGCGAGCGGCGTGGTGCCGAGGCTGTTCCGGCCGCCCTACGGCGTGCTGAGTTCCGGCGCGCTGCTGGCGGCGCGGCGCCTCGGGCTGACGCCCGTGCTGTGGAGCTGCTGGGGACGGGAGTGGCGGCCAGGCGCGACGCCCGCATCCGTGCTCGACACCCTGCTCAGCGACCTGGCCGGCGGCGTCACTGTGCTCCTGCACGACTCGGACTGCACCTCCCCGGCCGGCTCCTGGCAGGCCGGGCTCGGGGCGCTGCCGTCGCTGCTAGACGAGTGCGCCCGGCGTGGCCTGCGGGCTGGCCCGCTGAGCGAGCACGGCCTGCCGTGGTCTTCCGGAGAGCGAGACCATGATCACGGCGGGTTTACCGGTCTGTCTGACGAAAACCCACCACGATCATGAGGCCGCGCCTGGCGGCGCGGCACCCTGGGTCGAGCGGGTGGCGCGGGGGTCGGTGGCCGACGTGACGATGGCGGCGAGCCTGTGGTTGTGGGCTCCACGCCAGTAGACCTGGCCGCAGCGGGTGCAGCGCGAGAACTCCTGGTAGGTTCGCCGGGTGCCGGGCAGCAACGCGTGGGTGACCAAGCGCTTCGGCACCGGTGACAGCGGGCCGTTGCATGCCAGGCACCTGGTCCAGGGCGCCAGCGGGGGAGCGAACCTGTCGAGCACGTCGGCAAGCTGGGCGTCCGGGCGGTCACCGCGCACGTAGGCGCCGAGCGCGAGCTTCCTGCGCCTGAGCAGGCCGCGGTCCTTTGTCAGCAAAGCGCGCCGCCCCGCGTTGGCTAGCTCGATGAGCGCGTCGTCGTCGCGGTCGTTGGAGTACGCGGTGTCGATGCCCACGAGCCGCATCCGGCGGGCCAGCCCGCCGAGGTGCACGTCGAGGATGAACCCGGCGGCCGGGAGCGGCTGAGGGCGCCGTGGCGGGCAGGCCGCCACTAGGTCACCGGCCACTGGCCGGTGCGAAGGTGGCCGCTGCTGGCCGTTGACGTGCAGTTCGCCGACCTCGGTCAGCGGGATCCCGAGTGACTCGATCACGTGGCCAAGTGATGACACGCCGTCGCATGGGAGGCGGACCACCTCGCCCCGGCGCCGTGACGCGAGGAACAGGTGCAGGTCGTCGGCTACGACGACGACCAGCCCGGTCATGCCCACCTGACTAGCATGCCCGCATGCATTCCCGCCCGGATGCATGCCCGCCTGGCAGCGGTGGCTTCCTTGCAGGCCCCGGGCCAATGAGATATATCTTGCTGTGTGACTGGGACCTCACTGAACCCGGACGACATTCGCGCGGCTGCCGAGGCGCACAGGGACCTCGGCCCCGACTACCAGTCAGCCGTTGTCGACTCTTTTATCGAGAAGGTCACCAGGGAGATCGACGCCCGCGTCGACGCCCGGCTGGAGAGCAAGTCGCAGCTCAATCAGCCCGCCGTCCGGCAGTCGCGCGAGCGCGGCCCGTTCGCACTGGCGATTATCTCCCTGGTCGCGGCCATCCCGCTCACCGGGATCGCGCTGGCAACCACCCACGACAACGGGAGCTTCGCGCTGATCGTGATCTGGCTCGGGATCGCCGTCATCAACGTGGCCTACGCGCTGCACATGCGCAACCCGCCCCGCGGCTAGTCGTTGTCGTCGTTGTCGTTGTCGTCGTCGTTGCCGTTGCTGCCCGAGTCGTCCCTGCGCCCGCCGCCGAACCTGTTCATCAGCCGCTCCCCGGCGCCCACGGCAGATCCCGCCACGCCGCGAACGGCCCCGATCAGCGGATCGGCCGACCGGCTCCACGAGTCCTGGTACGACTTGGCAGCGGACTTGAACTCATCGCCGACCGAGGTGCTCCCGTCCTCGCTGCGCCTGGGGTAGTTACCGGCCAGGATCGACTCGTAGTCGCCCTCACGAGCCCAGCGGTCGAGCTCGGCGAACCGCACCACGGCGAACGGGTGCGTCGTCCCCTCCATCTGCAGC
>JASIBM010000331.1 GCA_030045175.1 Streptosporangiaceae bacterium
CGTGCGCGCGGACTGGATGTTCCCGCACCTGGTGATGCCGTCGCCCGGGCCTCCCTGGTCTGCCGCCGGCGTGCGGGTGCCGCCGGAGTTGATCCTCATCGCGCTCTGGACGGCCGCCGCCGTCGGTGCCGCGGGCGTGGCCGCCGGGCTTGTCGCGGTGAGCCGGGGAGCACGACCCTCGATCAGGCTGCTGCTGGCCTGCGGGCTCATCGCGGTTGCGATGCTGACGGTACTGCCGCCAGCCGGGTCAAGCGACGTGTTCGACTACGCCGCGTACGGGCGCATCGCGGCCCTCGGCCACAGCCCGTACCTGACAGCCCCGGCTTACCTGCGTCACCTGCACTCCAGCCTGGGGCTATCCGTCCCGCGAAAGTGGGAGCATCAGGTGAGCGTGTACGGGCCGCTGGCAACCGCCGAGCAGTACCTTGCCGCCAAGCTCGGCGGTAGCTCGATGGCGCGGATCACGTTCTGGCTCAAGCTGTGGAACTCAGTCGTCTTCGCAGCGGTCGCGCTGGTCATCGACCGGCTGCTGAGAGCTGACCAGCGATCGCGGCTTCGGGCGCACCTGCTGTGGACGCTCAACCCGCTGCTCCTGTGGGACCTGATCGCGGCCGGGCACCTGGACGTCCTGGCCGCCGGAGCGGGCCTGGCCGGGTTGCTCGCCCTTGGTCCGCAGCGCGCGGCGGCGAGGGTGAGCCTGCCCCGGGCCGCGGCCGCAGGCGCGCTCATCGGGGTCGCCGCCGGTATCAAGATCGATTACTTGCTGTTCGCGCTAGGGCTGGCCTGGGCGCTGCGACGCTCAGCCTCCTGCCTGGCTGTGGCCGCCGGTAGCACGCTCGGCGTGCTCGCGCTCGCTTATTCCTGGGTCGGGCTCGCGGCGGTCGAGGCGATCATCCGGCGCCGGAACGCGATCGGCGCCAATGACTTCTACCTGCACATCGTGCGCTACCACAAGGCTGACCTGGCGCACATCGGGCTGATCGCGCTGGTGATCTCGGCCGTCCTGAGCTGCCTGCTGCTCTGGCGGATGCCGCCGGGATGGGCCGATCGGCCGGCCATCCGGCCGGCCCTCGCCGTGAGCGTGGCGTGGCTGTTCCTCTGGCCCTACCAGCTTCCCTGGTACGACGCCATGATCATCTGCCTGCTCGTGTTCTATCCGGCGTCATGGCTCGACTGGCTCGTGCTGCTCCAGCTCGCCGCGGGAACGATTTCCAACATGCCGGGCAACCCGTGGGCGCCAGCGAGCCACCTGGCGGCCATGATCGAGTACCGGCTGGTGGGAAGCATCGCACCGCTCCTCCTGCTCGGCGCGGCCGCCGGCCTGGTCGTCCTGTGCCTGCCCTGGCGTCACCGCCAGCGGCGGGTCAGCATGGGGGAGGCTGGGTCGTTACGCCGGCTCGGCGTAGCCGTGGGCGTAGGCGTAGCGCATCGCCTGGACGCGGTCCTTTGACCCCGTCTTGGCGAAGATCCGGTTGACGTGCGTCTTGACGGTTGCCTCGCTGACGAACAATGCCCGGGCGATCTCCCGGTTGGACCGGCCGGCCGCGATGAGCCTGAGCACCTCGGCTTCGCGCGGCGTCAGGTCCTCCTCGCCCGGTGGCGCGCTGTCCGGGGCGGGTGGCTGCGGGGCGCGAGCCGCGGCTGCCAGGAGCCGCCGCTGGACTCCGGGGTCGAGCACCGCCTGGCCAGCGGCGGCGGCGTGCACGGCGCGCCCGATCTCCATTCTTGTCGCGTCCTTGGTCAGGTAGCCGAGCGCGCCGGCCTGCAGCGCGCCGATGATCGACTCATCGTCGGCGTAGGTCGTGAGGACGACGACCCTGGTACCCGGGTGGTCCGCCGTGATGCGGCGGGTCGCGGTCACGCCGTCGCATCCTGGCATGTTCAGGTCCATGAGCACGACATGGGGGTTTACGGCCCTGACGAGGTCGACCGCGGCGTCTCCGTCCGCTGCCTGGCCCGCCACGGCGATGCCTGGCAGGGTGCCGAGCAGCAGCACCAGGCCCTCGCGAACCGCGGCCTGGTCATCGGCGACGACCACGGTGACCGGGTCGCCGGGAGCCTGCGAGCTCATGCCGGAATCCTCAGGCACACCTGCCACTGTCCGTCAGCCGGTCCCGCGTCGAGCGTGCCGCCGCCGAGCGCGGCGCGTTCTCGCAACCCGGTGAGCCCGTATCCGGTGCCGGTGGCCGCGAGTTCCCCGGTCGCATCCCCCGCTGGCAGCGCGTTGACGACCCGCACGCAGACCTCGGCTTCGGCATACTCAAGGCGAAGCGTGACCGGCTGTCCTGGCGCGTGCTTGCGCGCGTTGGTCAGCGCCTCCTGCGCGGTCCGGTATGCGGTCAGGCTCGCTTCCGGGGCGACCTGCCGCGGTGCGCCCGTGACGACGACGTCGACTCCCGCGTCGAAGTCCGCGCGGTACTCCCGCGCCAGCGCCGACATCTGATCGGGCAGCGACACGACGTCATCGCGCAACGCCAGGATCGCGCGGCGCGCGTCCGCCATGCCCGCCTTGGTGAAGACCTCGGCGCGGCCTATGCACTCGATCGCCTTGGCGAGTTCGGGGCTGCCAGCGGGCACGGCGGTCAGCAGTCCCTCGGCTGCCTGAAGGTTCACAGACACCGCCGCCAGCGAGTGGGCGAGAACGTCGTGTATCTCGCGGGCGATCCTTGCCCGCTCGGCAAGCGCGGCGGCCTGGGTCTCGGCCTCGCGCGCCCGGCGGGTCTCCGCGAGCGTCCGCTCGGCCTGTTCGGCCCGCTCCAGGAAGGCGTGCCGCGTCAGGCCGAACGCCCACAACCCGACGAGCAGGAGCGGGTAGCCGAGCAGCGTCTCGGCCGGCGCTCCGGTCGCCAGCCCGGCAGCGATGAACGCCGCCACTGTGCCCGTGGTGATGGCCAGGGAGGTTTCGGTATTCAGGCGGCTACCTGCCGCGGACGTGACCACGCAGCCGACGGCGATCGCCGTGCTCAGCGGGGACAGCCCGGCGAGCGCGCCGCCCGCTATGCCCATCACGGCCAGGGCCGCGACCGCCAGGTACGCCCGGCGGGCAAGCAACCAGGCGGCCCAGGCGATGACGCAAACGCCGAGGGCGACCGCGACCGCCGTGCCGCGGATTCCGGCTCCGAGGCGGGGCTCCGCGAGCGGAACCGTGACGAGCACCACCAGGAGGACGAGGATCCGGACGGTCATCAAGATCACGGACACGCCCCGTGCGCTTGGCGCGGCCGAAGTGCTGGCCTGGGGGGGCGACCCCCCAGAACCCCCCGCGGTGCTGTTCTGGGCGGGCGACCCCCCAGAACCCACTGCGGAACCCCACCGCGCGGCGAGAGAGCGAAGCACGAGTTCAACGTATCCGTCCGTGCCAGAGCTTGCGCCGGCGTCCGGGTTGACCCCGGGTGGACCTCGTCGTCTCCACCCGCCTCCACCCAGCCTGGACCCGGCATCAAGCCGCAGGCCGGCGCGCCTGCCAGGGCTCGCCATCTAGCGTCGCTGGACGTAAGCGCAGAAACAACGGCCCCGTTACCAAAGGAGTCCCGGTGGACGCCAGCGTCTTGATCCCCAACCTCGCCATCCTCGCGGTGGTGCTGATCTCCGATCTAGGCCGCCGCAAGGTCACCAGAATGCGGCTGCTCCGCCCGTTCATCGCGGCGGCCATCATCGTCCCGTTCTTCTTCAAGGGCGTTGCCACGTCCGGGAGGGGACTGCTGCTCGAGGTCGCCGCGACCGCGGCCGGACTGGCCCTGGGAGTGCTCGCCGCCGCGCTGATGCGCGTCTATTCCGACGAGCAGACCGGCATGGTCACCTCCCTGGCCGGCCTGCCATACGCGCTGATCTGGATCGCCGTCATCGGCGGCCGCATCTACTTCGCCTACGGAGCGAACCACGTCTTCAGTGCCCAGCTCGGCCGCTGGATGATGACCAATCAGATCACCGTCGGCGCCCTCACCGACGGCCTGATCTTCCTCTCGGTGGCGATGCTGCTGGCCCGCACCGCAAGCTTGGCCGCCAAGGCACGCCGCGTCGGCGCGCGGCAGGACGTCGCGGCAGGGGAGCGGAGCGGAGTCCCGTCACCGTCATGATTCCGGCAGCGGCAGATCGTGGCAGCGTGGCCGCCCGCCCCCGGCGATGCGATCAACCTGATTCCCGGGCATATCTACCGGCCATCGCTGCCATACTGCCGAGCATGGCAGCCACGAGTCAGGTCAACGATGTCGCGACGGCCAGCCGGTCACTGCCACGCTGGGTCGCCCCGTTCGGACTGACCGCGTTCACGAGCTCGGTCGCCATCGACGCGGTATACCTCCGCCACTGGTGGTCGATGCTCGACCTGCGGATCTACCGGTGGGCCGGCCTGGTCGCGCGCCACTCAGGGGATCTATACGACCTGCGTTTCCCGCATCACCAGCTTGGCTTCACCTACCCGCCGATGGCCGCGCTTGTCTTCGCCGTCGCCTCGCTCATGGCGCTGCCGATACTGAAGTGGCTCGTCGCCATCGGCAGCATCGCGTCGCTCCTGGCGATCTCATGGCTGACCTGGGGCGCGCTCGGGTACCGGCGCCGGACCGACCGCGTGTGGCTGACCCTGGCGGTCGCCGGCCTCGCCCTGTGGCTCGAACCGGTGCAGCAAGTGCTCTGGTACGGCCAGGTCAACCTCGTCCTGATGCTGATCGTCGTGGCCGACCTGCTGTTGCCTGACTCCCGCTGGTTCAAGGGCATCGGGGTCGGCCTGGCGGCCGGGTTCAAGCTGACGCCGCTGATCTTCGTCCCGTACCTGCTGCTCACCCGCAGGTACCGGGCTGCGGGGACCGCGCTCGCGACGTTCGCGCTGACGATCGCGGGCTCGCTGGTCCTGCTGCCGGCCCAGTCGCGCGAGTACTGGTTCGGCGGCCGCTTCCTGAACCCGCGCTGGATCGGCAACGTGGCCTTCGTCGGCAACCAGTCGCTGCGCGGCACCCTGCTCCGCCTGTTCGGCAGCGACGCGGCCGCACGGCCGTACTGGCTCGGTTGCGTCCTGGTCGTCGGGATCTGCGGCCTGCTGCTCGCCGCGCGGGCGGCGCGCCGTGGCAACGAGATGCTCGGCGTCGTGACCTGCGCGCTCACCGGGTTGCTCATCTCCCCGGTGTCGTGGGCGCACCACTGGGTGTGGATCGTGCCCGGCTTCATCGTGGTGGCCGACCTGGTGATCGCCGCTCATGTCAGGGCGCTGCCAGGTCCCGCGCCCGACGCGACCGTCCACCCCGCGCCCGACCCGGCGGGGGGTTCTGGGGGGTCGCCCCCCCAGGTCAGCACGGCGGGGCAGCCGGCCTGGCGACGCTGGCCGGGCTGGCCCTGGCTCGGGCTGGCGGCGCTCGCAGCGCCGTTCTTCGTGCTGCCGCAGGCCCTGGTGCCTGCCGCGATGGTCAACGGGTACGGCGTGAGTGGCCTGTCCCATCTCACCGGCGAACTGTACGTGGTCGTCGGCCTGGTCGCGTTGTGCCTGGTGGCGTTGCACATCGCGCGAGGCCGGCGTGGCCGCTCACGCCAGGCACCCGACGCCGCGCCCGAACCGGAGCGCGGCCAGCCGGTATCATGACACTTGTCATGACTACCAAATCCAAAGATCAAGCGGAACGCAAGCCGCGGGAGCGGATCGTGTTCAGCGCCGCGCAGCTCATCAGGGAGCGCGGCGTCAGCGGCACGAGCCTGCGTGATGTGGTCGCACGCGCCGAGGCGCCGTGGGGGTCGCTGCAGCACTACTTCCCTGGCGGCAAGGATCAGATCGTCACCGAGGCGCTCGGCTGGGCCGGGCGGTTCGCTGGCCGCCGGGTCCACAGGTACCTGAGCGAGCTCGACCCGGCCACGCCCGGTGGCTTGTTCGCCGCCATGGCCGATCAGTGGCGCACGCAGTTCTGCTCGGAGGGCTTCGCCGCCGGCTGCCCCCTTGTCGCCGCCACCGCCGACGTCGCGGCCGACAGCCCCGGCCTTCGCGACGCGGTAACCAGCGCATTCGAGCAATGGCTGGGTCCGGTCGTCGCCGCGCTCTGCCAGCTGGGCGTGCCGCAGGACCGGGCTTTCCCGCTCGCGACGCTCATGATCAGCTCGCTGGAAGGCGCGATCGTGCTCGCCAGGGCCAGGCAGGATGTCGCGCCGCTCGACACGGTGGTCGCGGAGCTTGCGCCGCTGCTCGACAGCGCCGCCGCTCGATAGCGCCGTCGTCGGCCCGCGACTCTAGGACGATCGTCATAGCAATCCCTTCCCGCCGGTGTATCATGACGATTGTCATAACGCCAGGCGAGGACTGCGCGAGCGGGAAGGACTGACGTGGACGTTGGCTTTATCGGCCTGGGCGTGATGGGCCAGCCGATGGCACTGAACCTGGCCAGGGCCGGGACGCCGCTGGTGGTCTGGAACAGGACAGCCGACCGGGCCGAGCCGCTGCGCGCGGCCGGAGCACTGGTCGCGCAGAGCCCCGCCGAACTGTTCGAGCGGTCCCACGTTGTGTTGCTAATGCTGGCCGATGGGCCAGCGATCGACACTGTGCTTGCCCGCGGCACGCCCGAATTCGGCGCTCGCGTCGAGGGCCGCGTGATCGTCCACATGGGAACGACGTCGCCTGCTTACTCCCGCGGGCTCGAGGCCGATATCCAGGCTGCCGGGGGCGGGTACGTCGAGGCGCCGGTATCGGGATCGCGCACGCCGGCCGAGGCGGGACGGCTCGTCGCGATGCTGGCCGGCGAGCCGGCGACGGTGGCGGCCGTCCGCCCGCTGGTCTCCCCGATGTGCCACGAGGCGTTCACCTGCGGCCAGGTCCCGAGCGCGCTGCTGATGAAGCTCTCGGTGAACCTGTTCCTGATCACCATGGTCACCGGGCTGGTCGAGAGCTTCCACTTCGCCGACCGGCACGGCCTGGACCTGGGCACGTTCCTGGCCGCGCTGGAGGCCGGCCCGATGGCGAGCAACGTGTCGGTGGTGAAGGGCCGCAAGCTGGCCGCCGGGGACTTCGACGTCCAGGCGTCGATCACCGACGTCCTGAAGAACAACCGCCTCGTCGCGATGGCGGCCCGCGAGGCCGGCCTGGCCTCGCCGCTGCTCGACGTGTGCCATCGCCTGTACGGCGAGACCATCGACCTGGGGTACGGCGGGGATGACATGGTCGCCGTGCTCCGCGCGATCGAGGCCAGGACGGAAGGCTCAGTCAGCGACCAATGCCGTCCAGCCGGGCAAGCAGCAGGGCCACGTCATCGGAGTGCCTTCCAGGCTCCCGGGGGTTGCTGAGCAGCTCGTTGGCGAGATCGTCAAGATTCTCGTTCGCGCCGTAGCGCAGCACGTCGAGCAGGTATCCGAGGTTGTCATCGTCCCCGGTGTCGGTGGCGAGCAGCCCGTCGGTCATCAGCGCGAGCAGCGAGCCTGGCTTGGCGTGCAGCGTGACCGATGAGTAGCTGGCGTCGGCGAACATCCCGAGCGGCAGGCCAGGGTCGCTGCCGAGGATGCGCGGCTCGTCACCTGGCTCGAGGAGAACGGGCGGCGGGTGGCCCGCCCGGCACATGGTGAGGTCTCCCTTCGCCGGGTCGAGCATCACGATGCAGCAGGTCGCGGACAACTCCACTTCGCGATCGCCGTTCGTGTTCGCCAGGAACTGGTTGGTCCGGCTCATCACCTCGGCGGCGCCGTGGCCCTCGCGGGCATAGGCGTGCACGGCGATTCGCAGTTGTCCCATCACCGACGCCGCGACCAAGTTGTGCCCCTCGACGTCACCGATGACGAGCGCGACCTGGCCGCCGGGCAGGCGGATCAGGTCATAGAAGTCCCCGCCGATCTCCAGCCCTGATATGGCTGGCTGGTACTTGGTGGCGATGGTCAGGCCGGGAGCCGCGAGCGCGCCATGGGGGAGCATGCCTCGCTGCAACTCGGCCGCGAGCGCGCGATGCGACTCGTACATGTGCGCCCGCTCGACAGACTGGGCCAGCAGGCCGGACGCCGTGTAGAGCATCGCGTGGTCCTCGGGCGCGAACTCGTGCGGCTCGGCGAACCCGAACAGGCACGCGCCTACCTTGCCGCGCGCATCGGGCACGGGCAGCGCCACCCACGCCTGCTGGGCAGACTCGCCGAGAACGTCAGCGAGATGCGGATACTCCTGGGCCAAGGTGGCGGGCGCGCCGAGGTACACCGGCGTGCGCCATTTGATCGCGTCGGAAATGGGCGTCCGGTGGGCCGCGGCAAGCCCGCTGAGCGCGACGACGCTCGCGCTGCTCAGGCCGTAGGATGCCACCTCTTCGAGACGGCCATCGCGCGAGGCGATCAGGATGAAGCAGTTCGCTCCGTACCCGTGCAGGCCGTCCCTCGCGGCGTCGATGATGGCGTCCACGGTCTCGGCCGAGGCAAGCGCGGCGGTGAAGTCCTGAGTCCGGCGGCTAAGGTCAGCCACCTCGAGCAGCCGGCGCTCGTCTACCTCTCGCTGCGCCCGCATCGCGGTGATGTCGGTCACTAAACCCATCATCTGGGCCGGGTGCCCGTCCGGACCAGGCACGACCCTGCCACGCGCCTCCATCGACCGCAGGTTGCCGTCTTCGCCGAGGATGCGGTACTCGATCTGGTAGTTGCCCGCCGAGGCCATCATGCGCGCCATCTCATCGCGCACGCTGGCGAGCTCGTTACCGGGAACCTTGGACAAGAACGTCTCCATCGTCGCCGACGTGTCCTCGGGCAGGCCGTGCATGCGGCAGGTAACCGAGTCGCAGATGACCAGGCCCGACGCGATCTCCCAGGTGAAGAACCCGGTCTCGACGGGGCTTGAGCGTGGCAGGAAGAAGGCGTCGGTGCCTTCACCTAACATGTGGGCCGCGCCATCGCCCGCCGCTGCCGCTCGGTTGGCCTGCCGAGTCGCTGCAGCCTCACCCGTCTGCGTCATCACTCGCGCTCACCGCCGTTGCACGCGTCACAAGAGCCATACCGCTTCGGGCCTGCCACCCGGCCATCACGAAACTGGCCTTCGGCAACAAAAGGTCGTGGGCTCAGCATAGGCCGGCCACCGGGGTTTCGGCACGGTGTTGGCTCGTTTTCTTGGTCACTGCGGCGTTCCGTCCTGGTTCAAGTAGTCTGCGTCCAGGGCGCGGACAGGCGAGCGACACGGAGGCGGCATCACATGACCGACCCGCGGGGATCAGTCGCCGGGCTAGGCGGTGAGCACGCGGCGGACAAGGACCGCCTGGTAGCCCTGCTGGCGCGGGAGTGGTCCGAGATCGCCGGGCTGCTCGCCGGGCTTGATGACGAGCAGTGGGCCAGGCCCGTGCTGCCTGGCTGGGACGTCCATGACGTCGTGGCGCACCTGGTGGGAACCGAGCGCGCGCTGGCAGGAGCGGCGCTCCCGCAGGTCACGCCGGGCATCGAGCTGACCGGTCACGTCCACAACGAGATAGGCCGGGCGAACGAGGCGTGGGTGCGGGCGCTGCGGGGCCTGTCGAACGCCGACCTGCTCGCCGAATTCCGGGCCGTGACCGCGCAGCGGCTGACTGCCCTGGCCGCCATGACGGCCGACGACTTCGACGCGCCATCGTGGACGCCGGTCGGCGAGGCCACGTACGCGAGGTTCATGCAGGTGCGGCTGTTCGACTGCTGGATGCACGAGCAAGACATCAGGGCGGCGATCGGCGTGCCAGGGCACGAGGACGGGGAGGCCGCGCGGCAGTCCCTGGCCGAGGTCACCGGCGCGCTCGGCTACATCATCGGCAAGCGCGGCCGGGCACCCGACGGCAGTTCCGTCCTGATCAGGTTGTCCGGGCCGATCCGGCGTGACCTGCACGTGCTCGTGCAGGGCAGGGCACGGGTGGTCGACGCGATCGAAGGCGCGCCCACGGCCAGCCTGACGCTGCCCTCTTCGCTGTTCCTGCGGCTGGCCGGCGGGCGGGTGGACGCGCAGGCCGCGCTCGCCGAGATCGAGCTTGGCGGCGATCTCGACCTGGCGCGCCAGCTAGCCACGAACCTGGCCTTCACGATTTAGACGGCCTCGCCCTTTCTGTCGCATTTGCCATCACGGCGCTGTCGCGGTGAATGGCACATTGACCCGGGGTGATCGGACCAGAACGCCATTCATCAAATCAAAATGATCAAGAGATGTGGCTTGTGGTAGCTGAGGTATCCATGTGACTGGAGTTCGGGGTGCCGACATGGCCGCAACCGAGGCCCTGGCGGGTGGATGGGGCCGGGTGAGTGGAGTTCGGGGTGCCGACATGGCCGCGACCGGGGCCCTGGCGGGTGGATGGGGCCGGGCGAGTGTCGCGCTGCGGCGGGAGCGTCGGCATGTGCTGGGATAATGGAGCAATGCTCCGGGTTCCGCGTGGTCGGCTGGTCGGCAGGGATGCCGAGCTCGGCCAGTTGCTCGCGCTGCTCGATGCCGCGGCGGCGGGCCAGCCGGTGGTGGCCTTGGTCAGCGGCGACGCCGGCGTCGGCAAGACCAGGCTGGTGACCGAGCTCGCGGACCGCGCTCGTGCCCAGGGCTTCACCGTGCTCGCCGGGCACTGCGCCGAGCTTGGCGACGCGGTGCCGTACTTGCCGCTCGTGGACGCGCTGCGGGACGCGACCACCGGCCCGTCCCCAGGCGGCGCGCTGCGCGGCGCACTTCTCGATGCGCTCGCCGCGCGACCGGTGCTTTCCCGCCTGCTGCCCGACCGCAACGATAGCCAGCCGGCCGGTGGCGACCTGCCCGGACTGGTCAAGCAGCAGCTGTTCGGCGCGGTGCTCGGCCTGCTTGCCGAGCTCGCGATCGCGAGCCCGGTGCTGCTGATACTCGAGGACCTGCACTGGGCCGACCAGTCCACCCGCGACCTGGTGACCTTCCTCAGCCGGATGCTGCACTCCGACCGGCTCGCCGTCGTCGCCACCTACCGCACCGACGACATGCACCGCAGGCACCCGCTCAGGCCGCTGGTCGCCGAGCTGCTCAGGCTGCCTAGCGTCAGCCCGGTCGAGCTCGGCCCGCTTGACCCGTCCGCCATGGCCGAGCACCTGGCCACCCTGTCCGAACGCCGGCTCGACGCCACCGCGATTGGCTCGATGATCACGCGCGCCGAGGGCAATGCCTACTACGCCGAGGAGCTGCTCGCAGCCGCCGAGGGGCCGGCCACGCCGGCGGCAGGCTCGCAGCTTCCCGCTGGCCTAGCCGACCTGCTGCTGGCCCGGATGGAACGACTGTCCCAATCCGCTCAACAGGTGCTGAGGACCGCTGCCGTCACAGGCAGGCAGGTCGATGACGAGCTGGTCAAGCGGGCCTCCGGGCTTGATGAGGCGAGCTACGAGGCGGCCATCAGGGAGGCGGTCGCGCATCAGCTGCTCGTTCCCTACGGCGACCAGGGGTACTCGTTCAGGCACGCGCTGCTCCGCGAGGCCGTCTACGCCGACCTGCTGCCCGGCGAGCGCACCAGGCTGCACGCCAGGCTCGCCGAACTGCTCGCTGACGACCAGCGGATGGCCGATTGCCCAGGCACCGCCGCCGAGCTCGCGCACCACTACCTGGCCAGCCATGACATCACCGGCGCGTTCACCGCGTCGGTGCTCGCGGGCCAGGAGGCCGAGCGGCTGGCGGCGCCTGCCGAGGCCCACGAGCACTACGACCAGGCGCTTTCGCTGTGGGACCGGGTCAGCGAGCCGGAGAAGCTGGCCGGCATCGGGCGTGGCAAGCTGGCGCTGAAGTCCGCGCTGAGCGCGGCTGACGGTGGTGACCTGGCCAGGGCGGCGGGCCAGCTGCGCCGGCTGCTCGGCTACCTGGGGGAGGACGCCGACCCCGTGCTCGTGTGCCGGGTGCACGAGCGGCTTGCTTACTTCCTCAACGACATCGGCGAGGAGGCCGCCGCCGTGGCCGCCGCGCAGGCGGCCGTCGATGCGCTTCCTGCGGACCCGCCGCGATGGGAGCACGCGGCCGCGCTCGCGACGCACGCCCGCGCCCTGCTCAGCCTGCCGCACCAGGGACCGGCCGCGGCGAGGGCCGAGCAGGCGATCAAGGCGGCGAAGGCGGCGAGCGCCCCATGGGTCGAGGCGGACGCCCTGGTCACGCTCGGCTTGATCAACGAGCGGGCCGGGAACATCGCCGCCGCCATCGACCTGTTCACCACGGCGCACAGGCAAGCGGCGCAGGCCAAGGTGCTCGGCGTCGAGCTGCGGGCGGCGTTCCAGCTCGCGCGGGTCCAGCTTGAGCAGGGCGACCTGGCCGCGTCGTCGCGCACCGCGCACCAGGGGACCGCTCGCGCGCAGGCGGCGGGCCTCGGGCTCTCGCGGTACGGCATCGATTTGCAATACCTGCACTACCTGGCGCACTTCGCGGACGGTGACTGGGATCACGCCCAGGAGATCGCCGATGGTTTCACCGTCAGGGTGACCAGCGTCGCCGAGGCCAGGCTGTCGGCCATGGCGCTTTTCCTATCCGTGGCAAGGGGATCGGCGAGCACCGATGAGCGGCGGCGCTGGTTCGAGCCCATGCTGGCGCGCGACGAGTTCGCCGAGTACATAAGCCGCGGCCTGCTCGCCGAGCACGCCTACTGGCAGGGCGACACGGCCGCGGCCGTAGCGCAGGCGCTGGCCACGATCAAGGCGGCGACGGACGTCGAGGGCGGGCATTTCGGCCCCCCGGTCATCCGGGTCGCGGCCATCGGGCTCGGCGCGGTGGCCGACCAGGCGGCGCTGGCGCGGGCGGGCGGAGACCTGGACCGGGTCGCCTGCCTGCTGGCGCAGGCCGGCGAGTTGCTGCACATCGCGCGCGAGGGCGCGGCCTACAGGCAAAGGCCCGGCTTCGCCCCGGGCGTCGAAGCCCGGGGCTGGCTTGCCAAGGCGGAGGCTGAGGCGCTGCGCGCCAGCGGCGACAACGATCCGGCGGCCTGGCGCGCGGTCGTGGCCGCGTTCGGCCCGGCGGTGCTAGCCGGGGGGGACACTGTGCCGACCGGGGGACACCCCCTGGCCCCCGATGGCCCAGAACCCCCCGGATATGTGTATGAGACCGCGAGGGCGCGCTGGCGACTCGCCGCCGCCCTAGCCGAGGCCGGGGACCGGGCGGGTGCCAGGGCCGAATGGCTGCTCGCCGTGCGGGTCGCCGATGAGCTTGGCGCGGCGCCGCTGCGGGCGGCGCTTGCTGACCTCGGGCGCCGGGCGAGGATCGGCGACGCGGCGAGGCCGGGTGATGACGGGCAGGCGCCGGCCGGCCTGGCCTGGGCGAGCCGGGGACCGCTGGCCGGGCTGACCGGCCGGGAGCTCGATGTGCTACGGCTGCTCGCGACTGGGCAGAGTAACAAGGAAATAGGCGCGGAGTTGTTCATCTCGCCGAAGACGGCGAGCGTCCACGTGTCCAACATCCTGGCGAAGCTGAA
>JASIBM010000332.1 GCA_030045175.1 Streptosporangiaceae bacterium
TGCTTGAGCTAAGGCAGGTGTCCAGGTTCTACGGGCAGGGTGACGCGCAGGTGCGGGCGCTTGACGAGGTCAGCCTGTCGGTTGACGCGGGCGCGATGGTGGCGGTAATGGGGCCGAGCGGGTCGGGAAAGAGCACGTTGCTGACGATCGCAGGCAGCCTCGAGGAGCCGACCGTCGGCGAGGTGTTCGTCGACGGCGCAGCGCTCTCGCCGATGTCGAGGAACGCGAAGGCCCGGCTGCGGCGGCGCACGATCGGGTACGTGTTCCAGGACTTCAACCTGCTGCCAGGGCTGACCGCGGTGGAGAACGTCAGCCTGCCGCTGGAGCTGGACGGCATGTCCGCAGGGAAGGCCCGCGCCGTCGGGCTGCGGGCGCTCGCCGACCTGGACCTGGCGGCGCGGGCCTCGCACTACCCGGACCAGCTTTCTGGCGGGGAGCGGCAGCGCGTGGCGATCGCCCGCGCGGTCGTGGGCGAGCGGCGGCTGCTGCTCGCCGACGAGCCGTCAGGCGCGCTTGACTCGGTCAACGGCGAGGCGGTGATGCGCCTGGTGCACGACGCCTGCAAGAACGGCGGGATGGCGGCGGTGGTGGTGACCCACGACGCCCAGCTAGCTTCCTGGGCCGACCGGGTGATGTTCCTGCGGGACGGCCGGGTGACAGACCAGACTGCGGCGACGCCTGGCCCGGACTCCCTGCTGGCGCCAGGGCAGGCGTCGTGACCGGCGGGACTGGCCGAGGCGGACGCCGATGAATGTCGTGCCGGAGGTGCGCCGATGAATGCCGTGCCGGAGGCGCGCCGATGAATGTCGTGCCGGAGGTGCGCCGATGAATGTCGTGCCGGAGGCGCGCCGATGAATACCGCGGTGCGTGAGCGGCCGATCCGCTCTGGAGCGCAGAACGGGGGCATTGCCGCCCGCCGGGCGGTGATCCGCTGGGCCTGGCGGTTGCTGCGCTGCGAGTGGCGGCAGCAACTTCTGGTCCTGGCGCTGATCATCGTCGCGGTGGCTGCCACCTTCGTCGGCGCGGCGGTGGCCACCAACACGCCGAGCCCGGCCGGCGCGGGCTTCGGTACCGCCCAGGACATGGCCGTCTTCTCGGCGCCGGACCCGCACCTGGCCACCCAGATCGCGGCGCTGGCCCGCCGTTTCGGGCGGGTCGACGTGATCGAGAACCAGCCCATGACCGTGCCAGGCTCGGTCCAGACCTACGACTTGCGCGCGCAGAACCCGCACGGCCCATTCGGCCAGCCAATGCTCGCCCTGGTCAGCGGGCACTACCCGGTCAGCGCCGCCCAGGTGGCCGTGACCAGCGGGCTTGCCTCGCAGCTCCGGCTCAAGGTCGGTGGCCTATGGCGCGTGGACGGCAGGGAGCGCCGGGTGGTCGGCATCCTGGCGAACCCGCAGAACCTGCTCGACGAGTTCGCGCTCGTCCTCCCTGGCCAGATCGCCGACCCGGCCCAGGTGACCGTCCTGTTCGACGCTCCGGGGGTGAAGCCGGGCTCGATTGGCCCGAACGTGTCGACCCCGCAGTCGGTGTCATCGAGCAACGTGATCAACCCGCAGACCATCTCGATCGCGGCGGCCACGCTCGGAATGCTGCTTGTCGCCCTGGTCGGGGCGGGCGGGTTCACGGTGCTGGCGCAGCGCAGGCTGCGCTCGATCGGCATGCTCGGCGCCCAGGGCGCCACCGACCGGCTCATCGGCCTGGTGGTGCGGGCCAACGGTGTCGCCACCGGCATCGTCGGGGCGCTGGCTGGGTTCGCGGTGGGGCTGCTGGCCTGGCTGGCCTACCGGCCGCGGGTCGAATCGAGCGCCCATCACCTGATCGGCGTGTTCCAGCTCCCGTGGCTGGTGATCGTCCTAGCGATGGCCCTGGCCGTGCTGGCGAGTTACTTCGCCGCCGCGAGACCAGCCAAGGTGATCGCCCGCGTCCCGATCGTGACCGCGTTGTCTGGTCGCCCGGCCGAGCCGGGGGAGGTCCGCCGCGCGACCGGGTGGGTCGGCGTTGCCCTGCTTGTGATCGCGTTCCTCCTGCTTGGCGCCGCCGGCGCGCAGGTCGGCGCGCCCGGCGGTGGCGGGGGCAACATGTTCCCGCTCGTCTTGGGCATCGTCGCGCTCGCGGTCGCCGTGGTGCTGCTGTCCCCGTCGTTGCTGACGGGCCTCGCCTGGTCAGCCAGGCGGACTCCGGTCGCTGTGCGGCTGGCGCTGCGGGATCTGGCCCGCTACCGTGCCCGCTCAGGCTCGGCGCTCGGGGCGATCAGCCTTAGCATGCTGATCGCGGCCATCGTCATCGTGGTCAGCGCGGCGCGGTTCGGCAACGTGCTCGACTACGCGGGCCCCAACCTGGCGCCCAACCAGGTCATCGTCTACCTGCCCGGCTTCGGCCCAGGCGGAGGGCCGGTCTACGGCCCAGGCGCGGCGCCGGGCGGCCCAGGCCATAGGCCGGGCAGCCCACCGGGCGGGACGCACGGCCGAGGCAATACGCATCGCAAGCTGATCAAGCCCAAGCCCTCCGGCCCGAGCGGCTCGTTGTCCGCTAAGGCGCTGGCGCCGGCGGCAGCCACCGCCCGCGACATCGCCACGGCGCTCGGCGCACGTGACGCCATCGCGCTGTACCAGACCAGTGCCAACCTCCAGCACGCGGCCGCCGGGCGTCAGTGGCACGGGCCCATCTACGTCGGCACTCGACAACTGCTCGCGGCGTTCGGGATCAAGCCCGCGCAGGTCAGCCCCACCACCGACGTCCTGACCATGCGGCCTGGCCTGGACGCGATCTCCGAGATGGAGCTCACCTACGGCGACTACAACGGCGGGCCTCCCGGCTTCGCGTGCCCGGCGCGCACCTGCCTGGCCAACCCGAAGATCGAGGAGGCCAGCACCCTGCCGTCGGGCACCGACGCGCCCAACACGGTGATCACCGAGCACGCCGTGCGTGCGCTCGGCCTGCCCATCACCACGGTGGGCTGGCTCATCCAGGCGCCGAGCGCGCCGACCGCGAGCCAGGTCTACCACGCCACGCAGGTCGCCGCGGCAGCCGGCCTGACGATCGAGCGCAGGAACAACATCCCGTCGCTCGCCCAGATCGTCAGCGTGGCATCTGCCTTCGAGATCTTGCTCGCGTTGTGCATCGTCGCCATGAGCGTGGGCCTGGTCCGCAGCGAGACGGCCAGCGACCTGCGCATCCTGGCCGCCACAGGAGCGGGCAGCTCGACCCGGCGTACCCTGACCGCCGTCACCGCAGGCGCGCTAGCCCTGACCGGCGCCGTGGCGGGAACGGCAGGTGGTTACCTCGCGGCGATCGGCTTCCTGCGGACCAACCACCTGGACACCCTGTCCGCACTGCGGAGCGTGCCGGTCGCCAGCCTGCTGGCGATCCTGATCGGCATGCCCCTGGTCGCCGTGATCGGCGGCTGGCTGCTCGCGGGCCGCGAGCCACCCGGCATCGCCCGCCAGCCCCTGGAGTGAGCCCAGGCACGCGTCCCGCGCCCCGCCCCGCCGCGTTCGCTCCGCCGGCGCGTCCCGCGCCCGCCGCTCGTTCATGATCGGGGACTATTCTCAGCTGTCCTAACTGACAGGCGACCCTGATCATGGAAATGGGCATGCTCGCAACCTGTGTCCACAGGTTGCGCGGCTGCTTGGTCGGCTTATCCACAGTCCGTATGTCGCGCCGCGCGAAGGCGCGGCCAGGCGGCGAGCCTGCTGTCATGGTCATTCGCCTCTCACCCGATTGCAGGGAGCTGATCGAGCATCAGTGCGGCGTTATTGCGCGCTGGCAGGCGACCGCGTGCGCCGTCACCACGTCGGGCATTGACGATCTGCTGCGTAACGGCCGGTGGCAATACCTCTACCGCGGCGTGTACGCGGCGCACACCGGGGCGCCGTCCCGGCAGGGCATCTGGTGGGCTGCGGTGCTCCGCTGCGGGCCGGACGCGGCGCTGAGCCACTTCACCGCGGCCGAGTTGGACGGCATAGCTGGCCGGCGGACCGACGCCATCCACGTGACCGTTCCCCATTCGGCGCGGATCAGGATCTCCGAGCGTGAGCTCAGGGCCGGGCTCCCGCGCATTTGCCTGCACCGTTCGGCGCGGATCGGCATGGCCCGCCACCCGGCTAGGACTCCGCCGAGAACCCGGGTAGCGGAGACGGTGCTCGACTTGATCGAGCTCGCGCCCGACCTCGACGCCGTCTTCTCCTGGCTGAGTGCCGC
>JASIBM010000333.1 GCA_030045175.1 Streptosporangiaceae bacterium
GATCGCGACGTACGGCCGGGTCGGCACGGTGATCATGCCAGCCGGGTCACGGCGCGCGATCACCACGCCCGCCGCCGCGACGAGCGTCAGCCGGTCACCGCCCCGCCAGCCCAGGGCACGGGTAACGGCGCGGTCGGCGATCCTGCCTGAGGCGTCGATGCGGCCAAGCCCGTACAGCACGTCAGCCGGAGCGCGAAGGATGTCGGGAGGGCTGGCCAACGGCAGGCCAGAAGCCGTGCCCGGCCTGCCAGGCCAGCGGCGGGCAGGACCAGTGCCAGGCGGGATAATGGGAGCGATGAGCTGGTCAGCCACGGCCGCCTCCCCCAAGCCAGGAGCGGCACCCGGTGCCCGCAGGCCGCTGGCGGTGATAAGCAGCCGACGGCGGCGTGTTCAAGTACTGAATCTGTTGGGGAGATCTCACCAATCTGGGTGTCCGAGGGGGGACTTGAACCCCCATGCCCTAACGGGCACTAGCACCTCAAGCTAGCGCGTCTGCCTATTCCGCCACCCGGACTCGGGCTGGGCAGCTACTGCCACCACTCCAGCCGCACAACGATAGCAAACCACGGTGCCGCCGTGCGAGCGGGAACGAGGCTTCCCGGTCATGGGTTCGGCGCTGGGTACGGTAGCCAGTCACTGCCGGTCCACACCGCGGTGAACGTCTGCGTCGCGGCCGGGCCGTCGTAGCCCTCGCCGACGACGATGCACCGGGGCAAGCGGCCCGCGCACGATACATCAGTCAGGACGGTGTCTGGCGCCGGGGAGGGCAGCCTGCGCCAGGTCGTCCCGGTCAGGAAGGCCACGGTGTTGCCGGTGACCCCCTTGGCGACGTAGTTCCCCACCGCCATGCAGATCCGCTGGCTCGCGCAGGACACGGCGGCGAGCCCGGGTCGCCCGAAGAACCCTGGCAGGCGGCGGACCAGCCACGAGGAGCCGTTCCAAATGACGGCGGAGTTGGTGGTGACGCCCAGGCAGAACGTGGTACTCAGGCAGGAGATGCTGGCCAGCCCGTTACCAGGCGCACTGAGCAAGCGGAACCGCGTGCCGTCCCACAGGTCGGCGAAGCTGGTGAAGTGGCCGCTGCGGCGGTGCACCGTGCCGGCCGCGATGCAGTAGCCAGCGCTTGCGCACGACACATCGGTGAACTGCACAAGGTCACTCGTGCGCGGGATCGGCACGTTCCTGATGAGCCGCCAGGACGTGCCGTTCCACCACAGTGCGTAGTATCGGCTCTCGGTGACGGCGAGGCAACGGCCGTCGGCGCAGGAGACGGCGACCGGCTGGATTTGCTGGGGATTGCCGCTGAACGAGGTGGGCAGCACCTGCCAGCTCTGGCCGTCCCACCTCTCGGCTAGGGGCCGGTCGCGCGAGGCGCGCCTGCCGACCGCCATGCAGAACCCCGGACCGTCGCAGGAAATGTCCGTCAGCGTGCCCGAGACGGCTGGCGTGGTCAGCTGCTGCCAGGAGGTTCCGTTCCAGTCCGCCGCGAGCGTGGCCATGTCGTCGCCGGTGTCGATGTAGCCACCTGCCGCCACGCAGCTAGCCGTGCCGGTGCACCAGACTCCGGCGAACCCGTCGCGCGGCACGACGCGGTCGAGCTGCCACTGGCCACCGGCCCAGGAGAGGGCGAGCGGGCGCGAGCCTGCGGCGGTGCCGACGAACAGGCAGGCCGCCGGGCCGTAACAGGACACCGCATTGAGCGCGCTGGGCTGCGGACTCGGCACGGGCGGATGAAGCTGAGCCCATGAGCTCCCGTCCCAGAGCTCGGGGATCGCGGTCCCGCCCGCGCCGAACCCGACCTGGTCGGTGGTCGCGCAGCCGGAGGCGCTCCAGCAGGAAACGCTGGCCGGGATCCCGGCCGGCTGCGGCATGGCCGCCCATGACGTGCCGTCCCAGGCGTAGGCGACACCCTCGTCGTCGGTGTTCACGTTCATGTCACCAACCGCGACGCAGCTACCCGAGCCGGCGCAGGAGATGCTCGCGAGGTTGATCGCCTGGACGGCAACCGACGGGGCGGGAACAGACAGCTGGCTCCAGCTCTGGCCATTCCACCGCTCGGCCAGCGGCAGCGCGGTGTCGTTCCCGTGGACATCAGTGGTGTAGCCGCCTACCGCGATGCAGTCCGACGCGCTGATGCACCAGACGCCGTCGAGCGACGCCTGCACCGTCCCCGGCGGGGCAGCCGGGTCGTGCTCGGTCCACGCCTGGCCGTTCCACACGCCCGCGCCCAGCGAAGGCGTGAGGCCGCCAAAGCCGACCGCGACGCAACTGACCGTGCTCGCGCACGAGACCGCGCTGAGCACGCCGCCGATGCTGCCGCTCGGGGCCTGCCAGCTGCTGCCGTCCCACTCAAGCATGCCGCCCTGGGCGTCGACGGCCATGCACATCTCGTCGCTCGGACAGGACACCGCGGTCATCCCGGTGGCCGTCGACGGCCCCGAGGGGGAAGGCAGCTGCGTCCAGCCCGTGCCGTCCCAGCGCGCGGCGAATTGCAGGTAGCTGCCGGCCTTCGAGGTATCGCCCACGGCGACGCAGTTCGCCGGGTCGGTGCAGGACACGGCGTTGAGTACCGAGTATTCCTGCGGTCGCGCGGCCGTCGCTGGCATCGCGGCCCCGGGCGCCGGGTATGCGGCTCCGCCAACGACGATCACCCCGATCAGCGTGGCAGTGACGACGAGCGACCGGCGGCTCGCCGTGCCGGCCCTGCGAGTAAGGCTCAAGCCGCGCGTCATGGCATCTCCGGAGGGGTCACGGGTTCGGTGCGGGGAACAAGAGCCAGTCGCTCCCGGTCCATGCCGCGGTGAACGTCTGCGTCGCGGCGGGGCCGTCGTAGCTCTCGCCGACCACGACGCACGGGGCGCGCCGGCTCGCGCACGATACGTCGGTGAGGACGGCGTCGGACGGGAGGGACGGCAGTATGCGCCAGTTCGTTCCGTTAAAGAGCGCTATCGTGTTGCCGATGGTCTCCTCGGCGACGTAGTTCCCGACCGCCATGCAATACCGCTCGCTGGCGCAGGACACCGCTACCAGCCCTGGTCGCCCGAAGAACCCCGGCAACCTGCGGACCCGCCAGGACGAGCCGTTCCAGGTCAGCGCGGAGTTGACGGTGACGCCCAGGCAGAACGTCGTGCTCAGGCACGAGATGCTGGTCAGCCCGTTACCAGGAACCCTGAGCAGCCTGAAGCTCGTGCCATCCCACAGGTCGGCGAAGCTCGTGAACGGGCCCTTGCGATCGTGGAACGTCCCGGCCACCAGGCAGTAGCTGGCGCTCGCGCACGACACGTCGGAGACCTGGGCGAGCAAGTGCGGGCGTGGGGTGGGCACGTCGATGAGCCGCCAGGACGCGCCGTTCCACCACTCGGCGTAATGGCTGCCGTAATAGTCGCCGGTGACGGCGAGGCAGTCACCGCCGGCGCAGGAAACCGCGATCGGCTGGGTGCCCTGGACCTTGTTGCCGAACGAGGTGCCGAGCACTTGCCAGCTGCGGCCGTCCCACTTCTCGGCCAGGGGCAGGTCGCGGGGGCCCCGCCCGCCGACAGCGAGGCAGAGCCGGGGGCTGTCGCAGGAGATGTCCGTCAGCGTCCCCGAGACATCCGGCGTGGTCGCCTGCTGCCAGCCGAGCGCGTTCAAGTCGGCTGTGAGCGTGGCGTTGTCGTCGCCGGCGTCGATGTAGCCGCCGACCGCCATGCACGTGAGGGCGCCCG
>JASIBM010000334.1 GCA_030045175.1 Streptosporangiaceae bacterium
GGATCCCAGAGCAGCACCCGCCCGTCGTCCCCGCCGCTGACCACCCTGCCGTCGGGCAGCACCGCAACGGCCCGGACCGAGCTATCATGCCGGCCCAGCTCATCCGGTTCACCACCAGGGGAATCTGGGTCCCACGCCAGGACCCGCCCGTCGTAACCGCCGCTGACCACCTTGCCGTCGGCCAGTACCGCCACCGATAGCGCAGGCCCGTCATGGCGGCCAAGCTTGGCCGGTCCGGAACCCGGATCACCCAGGTCCCACACCAGCACGTCCCAGCTCGAGCCGGTGGCCAGCCGCCCGCCGGGCAGCACCGTCATCGCCCGCGCTACCCCGGCCCACCCGAACCGCTCCGCCTGAGCGGTACCAGGATAGGCCGGGTCCCACATCAGCATCCGGCCATCGTCCCCGCAGGCGACTACCCATCCGCTAGCCAGCACCGTCGCCGCCCGCAGCGAGCCTGAGTGGCGGCCAAGGAGAACCGGGCCTGCCCCCGGGTCGCCCGGATCCCAGATCAGCAGCTCCCACAACCCGGCGGTGACCAACCGCCCGTCGGCCAGCACAGCCATCGCAGCCACATCACTGCCATGGCGGCCCAGCTCGGCCGGCTCGCTCCCGGGATAGCCCGGCTCCCAGAGCAGCACACGCCCGTCGCCGCCGCCGCTGGCCAATCGCCCGTCGGCCAGCACAGCCATCGCATTCACATCACTGCCATGGCGGCCCAGCTCAACACCGCCGGCCACGGGATCGTCCGGGGCCCAGATCAGCAATCGCCCGTCATCCGCCCCGCTGACCACCCGCCCATCGGCCAGCACCGCAACCGACAGCACCCGGGCCTCGTGGCGGCCCAGTTCTGCGGCCAGCGCCGAGCTGGCCAGCCGTGTTGTCCAGCGTGGCACCAGGCACGGGCCGGCGCGGGACTCCAGGCGGCCGCGGATATCTGCGGCGAGGTCGTCCTCGGCAAGCTCCGCGGCTTGCATCCAAAGCTGCCGCAAGTTATAGCCCGGCTGGTCCAGGGGCTGCGGTGGCCGCAGGTTATACGCCTGGCCAACGACGGTCACCAGCGCCGCGGAGACCTTGTCGTCCGCTGGGTTCGCGGCAGCCGCCCGGCGCAGGTCGGCAAGGACAGGATCGATGCCCGCTGACGTGATCGCCGCGCTCACCCAGCCGATGTCACCGGCCAGCTGCCCGAGCCGCGGGAGGTCAGCCGCGAGCGTTGCCGGATAAGTGTCGAGGAGATACCACGGTGTGCCCTGCCCGCCGTCCGCTGGGGCGGGCCAGCCGGCGTCTCGCCACCGTCCGGCCCAGTCGTGAATCCGCTGCCGGAACTCCGGGTTGCGCAAGTCCTGGTTCGCCTGGGCATATTCGAGCAGGGAGCTGTGCGCGAACTGATAGCGCCGGCCGTCCGGCGAGCCGACCGGTTCCAGGCTACGGGCCGCGCGCTCCTCCACGAGCTGCCGCACATGCAGCGTGTCGGCAGCGGTCGGCCGGTCATGGCCGCCTGACCGCAGCGCAACGAGGTCCGTCACCGACAGCGGACCGGCCGCGGCGGTCAGCAATCCCAAGACGTCTGCCGCCAGATCGGCATCGGCGCCATGTGTCAGGTCATTTACTTCCTTCTTCGCGAGATCAGCAAGCTCGAGGGCGCCCTGGAATGGCGAGAGCAGCGTCGGCGTGACCCTCAGCGGGTGCCTAGCTGGCACATCATCGGGAAGCTCGGGATGAGGGCGGCTGGCCACTAGCACGTGGCTGCGGGCGCCTGCCGAAATCGGCAGCAGGCTCGCCACGCTCGGCGACCCTGGGGGGAGAAGATCCTCGTCCAGGCCATCAACGACCAGCAACAGGTGCCTTCCGCCGCGCGTGGCCCGGTCGTCGGCTAGCTCCCACAACGCGTGGTACTGGTCCACGTTCGCGACCGGCGGGCTCACCTCGCACAGGTAGGCAAGCTGCGGCACCACCGCTGCAAGGAACCTGTCGCTGGACGCATCCGACGCCCGCCGGGACATGAAGTAACACACCACGTCGACCTCATCAGGCAGGCCGGCCGTCACCACTTCATACAGCAGCGCGGTCTTCCCGGTGAACGGGCCTCCCACCAGCCACCGGTACCCCGCGCCGCCGACTGCGAATGCCGCGATGTCCGCCATCTCGCGGTCGCGGCCCAGCAGTTGCGGCATCCGCTGGTGCAGCGTCTGGCCGAACCTCCGCAGGGTCGCCAGGTAGGCAGGCTCAGGTCGCGGCGAAGCCGGAACTGGCAGGCGCCGCAAGTCACCGATGCCCTCGACGCCCAGCCGCGACCACCACGCCGCCGGGTCGGCAACCCCAGGTCCCCACTCGTCATGCGCCGGGTCAGCCTGCAGGGCCGTCAACGGGACAGCCGTGATAGCCGACGGGCCCTCACGCGCAGCGTGCTCGGTCACCACCCCAAGCAGGCATCCGGCCGCCACCAGCGGCGCGCCAGACATCCCCGACCACTCCGACAGCCCAAGCGCGGTCTCTTGCGGCGGCAGCGCCCGGGGCGCGATGGTCACCTGCACGCTGAGCAACCCCGCCGCCAGCTTCGACAGCACAGGGATAAACCCGATCGCATCGACGGTATCCCGCACCGCGATTCGTGACCCGGTCTCGGCGAACCATGGATAGCCGATCACATGGCAGCGCTCCACCGGCTCACCGCCGGCACTGTCCCGGTCGACCGCTGCCAGCTCAATAGGCGGCAGGGCACGGTCAAATGCCGGGTCGTCAATCTCCAGCAGGGCCAGATCCGGGCCTGGGCCGCCCGCATCACCGATGAACCGCGGATCTACCGCGGCGGTGTACTCACGCTTGCCCGGATCGCGCACCACCACCGACTCCGCGCCGGCCACCACATGCGCAGCGGTCAGCACAGTCCGGCCGCAGGCGACGCACCCGGACCCGTACCGGTAGCGAGAATCGGCCGCCGCCCCCAGGTCGGCGATCACCTCGACCACCCGGGCGGCCAGATCCGCCGCGACCATTGATTACCCCTTACGCTCCCTACTTGGCTGGGCGACCTTCACCAGGTTGCCCTCCCGGTCGACAGGCCCGCCGAACACGACCGTCACCTTCTGCTCTGACCCACGCTCGCGCGCCCCGCCACCACCGAGCTCCAAGCCAAGCACCGGCACCGTGAACCCCGCCTTGCCATCCGTCGACCTCGTAGCGGTGACAGTCAGCTCCACGGTCATCGACATCACCGGCAACTGGACCTCAGAATCCGCCCCGGCTGCCCTGGCTCTCAGCAGCTCATCACGCAACAACCCGATCGCATCTGCCAGCCCCAGCCCACCTGCCGGCGCGTCATCCCGCTCAGACAAAATGCCTCCAGACAAAGACTCCCGGTGGCCAGCAGCGCTGCCAAGGCTACGATCGCCTGGTCGCTGCATAGACGTTATCCCAGCTCTTTCGCTGATAACAGCCCAATGGCGACCAGCGCAGGATCCGCAGCCCGAAGGGAACGAGGCACCCTCGCGCGCGGCGGGCGCCAGTAGCGACTCAAGATCGCGCCACCTGGTCATGGGCCGATACCATCGTTACCGCCTGGGACGGCGTCGCCGTCCTGCCGCACGCCCTCTGACCGGCACCATCCCGTCCCCCGCGAAACGGCGCTCCGGGTCTCCTTCTTTGCGCTAGTTTGCTTTGCGCTGGTTTGCTGGTTAGCCCTGATCATTCATGGGGTTGGATCCCGGTCACCCGGCCGGACAGCCGGGCCGTTGCTATAGCCGACACTAAATCCGGGTCCAGAACACAGTCGCAGGTCAGCCGGCGCCACCCCGATGAAAGATCAGGGCTGGCAGGGCAGCCGTACTTCCTTAGGCTTTGAGGCGTGGTGCCGTAAAGCCCCACGCCACATGAATATTACCGTTTAGCTACTAGGTGCTCAGGTATCCTCGCCGGCATACTGACCTTGTGTTGCCCGCCCCGGGCTGAGCACGCGCCGGGCCCTTACGCTGAGGAGGCCTCGTGAAACGGGTGCGTTACCTGACAGGCGTGGCTGGGCTTGCGCCGATGGCGATAGGGGCAGTGGCAGTGGGCGGGGCGCACGCGACCGCCGCCGAGGCCGCTGGCCACGCGAAAACTGTCTCCCTGCGCGCGACCATCGGGCAACGCACCCAGATTCCCGACATCAACCGCGTCAACTGCAGTGCCCACGGCGCCTGGCTCAGGGTAGAGCAAAGCGACCTCGGCGGGGAAGACTGCTTCGCGAACTCCGGTTCCGAATTCGTCAAGATATACCATATCGATTACGTTTACACTGGCAACAACGGAGTGGCTTTCACGCTCTCGGAGCACGGAACTCCCTATGACTGTTCCACCTCCACTAAGAGTGTACGCATATATGCCAGCGCCTGTGCAAGCCTTCATGGAGCACGCGCCAGGTATAACTCTGCCACCATGATATGGTTGGATATATTTCCCTAAGTAATATATTCGTTCGGCAAGCCAGGAGGAGCCATGAAGCGAGTGCGTTACCTGGCCGGCGCGGTCGGCCTTGCGCCAATCACGCTCGGGGCGGCGGCGGCAGGCGGCGCGCACGCGACCGCCGCCGAGGTCGCCGGGCATGGGAAGACCGTCTCCCTGCAAGGGGCCACGAGGCACCAGCGCTGGGGGCCGGTTCAAGATTTTAGCCGAATTAGATGCAGTACCCCAGGTCAGTGGGTCAAGGTATATCAAAGCAACGTGACCGGGGAAGACTGCTTCGTGAACTATGGTTCCGAAGCGGTCAAGATATATCACATAGATTATGTCTATACTGGCTATTATGTACTATCTTTCACTCTTTCTGAAAAGGGTCGTTACTTTACTTGTCAGACTAGTTCTGGTCCCCGATACCTTTGGGCTAGCTCTTGCACAAGCCTCCATGGAGCCACCGCCAAGTACAACTCCGCTACGATGGTGCGGCTGAATATAAATTAAATTGCCTGACATTCGGCTAGCCCTGGCCGAGCCTGGTCACCACGAATGCCTCGAAGCGGCCGGGAATGACGAGGCTGTAGAAACCACCGCCCGCGCACTGCCCGGTCGGTGCGCAGGACACCGCGACGGTTTCGGCATCCCCGCCGCTATTGAGCGCCGCGGTGCCTGGAACCTCTTGTGCCAGGCCCCAGCGGCCATCCTGCTCGCTGACGACGAACGCCTCCTGGCCGCCAAACGTCTCGTCGTTGTAGAACCCGCCCGCAGCGCAGTCTCCCGCCGACCAGCATGACACCGTGACGGTCGCGGCCTGGCCAGCAGTGTTCAGGCCTGCCGCGCCAGGCACCTCAAGCGCCTTGCCCCAGCGACCATGGCGCTCGCTGACCACGAACGCCTGGAGGTGACCGGAGACGTCCTTGTAGTACCCGCCAGCGGCACAGTTGCCTGCCGACGAGCACGACACCGAATACACATGGGCGTATCCCTGGACGTTCAAAACTGACATCCCCGGAATCGCGAACGCCTTGCCCCAGTGCCCGTTCTTGTCCGTCACGAGGAACGCCTGGGTGAACGGCGTGACGCTCGCGAAAGACCCTCCCACGACACAATTTCCGGCCGAAGCGCACGACACCGAGGAGGACGAAGCGCCGCCGCCCGCGCCGCGCGCATCCAGCACGGCGATGCCCGGAACCTGACGAGCATTACTCCAGCGCCCGGTCAGCTCGGTAACGACGAATGGCTGGAGACCTTGATCACCCAGGTACGTTCCTGTGACGACGCAATTACCCGGCGACGGGCACGACACCGAAGGTGAAGGCAGCGAGGCATCGCCGGCTACGTTCAGCGCGCCGGTGCCCGGAGCCTCGATCGCCTCGCCCCAGTGGCCCTTTCGCTCCGTGACCACAAACACCTGAGAATGGCCCGACGCGTCAGCGTAGTTCCCGGTCGCGGCGCAGTAGCTGCCGGCCGAGCACGACACCGACGTGACCTGCGCGCCAAGCCCGCCACTGCCGTCGGCGTTGAGCACCGCGGTGCCGGGAACCTCGACCGCGTTGCCCCAGTGATCATTCATCTGCATGGCCACGAACGCCTGGGAGTGGCCAGAGGCGTCGTCGTAGTACCCTCCCGCAGCGCAGTTGCCCGCCGACGCGCACGAGACCGAGAGCAACTGAGCCGCAATCCCCAGGGACGCCACGCCGGGAACCTCAAGTGCCGTGCCCCACCTGTCATTCCGCTCGCTGACCACAAACGCTGCGGAATGGCCAGAGCTATCCGGGTAGGTCCCGCCCGCCGTGCAGTTGCCCGTCGATGGGCACGACATCGAGCTGATCGTCGCGCCGACCGCCGTTCCTGGTACCTCGATTGCCTCGCCCCATCCGCCTGTCGAGGCCAGCGGGCTCGCGCCGAAGGCGGCCGAGGGAGCGCTCACCACCATCGCGAGGCACGCCACCGTCGCTATGCCGATCATCGAGGCTGCGCGTCGCCGCATCAGCAGATCCGTCCTCGCCGGTCATCATTCAACGAACAGATCATACATAAGCCCGGCCTAGCGCCTGATTTCCGGTCATGGAACAATGGCCGCCTTATCTGTCCATGCCGGGTCTGGCCACGTCGGAATTCCTGCCCAGGCCCGCTTCCCTCGCTATTACGCGATGTGTCACTAGTTCGGGCACGGCTACCCTCATGATCACGGACGTCTCTCAGTCGTATTTGCAGATAATCGTCCGTGATCATGAGGAATGTTCGGCGTGCGGCTCCTTCGGCGGGTGCAGGAGGTGCCAGCGCTGCTGCCGCGTCAGCTGTGGCCGGTCCGCTGGCCTGGCTGGTGGCACGGTGCCGTCGGCAGTGAGCCAGCCGCGACGGCGGAACGCGACGACGAGAGCGACCGCGACGGCCACCGGCAGGCAGATGCCGGCCCCGAGGAAGATCGGCAGGCTGGTGATCTTGGCTACCATCCAGGCGAAGTTCTGCCCGAAGAACCCGGTCAGGAAGCCGAGCGGCAAGAAGACGGTGGCGATGATGGTGAGCTGCTTCATGACCACGTTCAGCCGGTTGGAGACGGTGGACAGGTGGGTGTCGAGCACGCCGCTCATCAGGTCCCGGTAGCTGTCCACCAGGTCGCTGATCCTGATCAGGTGGTCGTACAAGTCACGGAAATAGCGCTCCGCGTCCGCGGTCATGCCTGGGAGCGTGCCTGTGCCGCTGAGCAGCGTGGCGAACATGTCCCGCTGCGGGGTGACCACCTTGCGCAGCGCGATCAGCGACCGCTTCATGTCGAAAAGCTGACCGAGCTGCTGGTCGGTCGGCCGTTGCAGGATCGCGTCCTCCAGGGCGTCGATCCGGTCGTCCAGGTCGTCCAAGACCGGGAAGTAGCCATCGATCAGCGCGTCCACCACGCGGTAGAGCAGCATCACGTGGTCCGGCCGCTGGTCGGGGCGCTGCTCCAGTCGCTTGGCGAGGCCGGTCAGCTCCGGGCAGGCATCGTGGTGGACGGTGACCAGGTAGTTCTCGGTGTAAAAGCAGTGCACCTCGACCAGATGGCCGCTGCCGGTCGCCCCGTAGACCACGATCAGCGTGAAGTCGTCGTAAGGGTCGACTTTGGGCCGCTGCCCGAAGGACACGGCATCCTCGACCGCCAGCGGGTGGAACCCGAAGGTATCAAGCAGCAGCGCGTCCGCGGTGCTCTTGTCCAGGCCGGCCAGGTCCAGCCAGAAGCGGGCAGAGGCATCAAGCAACTGCCGTACGGCGCCCGCGCTGACCTCATGCCCGGTGCCATCGACTGTGATCAGGAAACTATCCATGGCGCCATTGTGTCCGCCCGGGCGGCCAGGAGAAGGTCGCTCATCTCAGGCGGCAGGCCATGCGACCGCAAGATGATCATGTAAGAGTTACCGGAGAAGCCCCGCCTATCCGGCTCACCAGGCCGGTTATTGCCGAGGTGGCGGTGCGGGGTGACACATGCGCTGCATCCATACCGAGCTGATGTACTGGCCGTTCTTGAACGCGTACTCGCGGAACGTGCCCACCTCGGTGAAGCCGAACTTCCGGTGCAGCGCAACCGACGCGTCGTTGGGCAGGGCTATCCCGGCCAGGGCAACGTGAACCGACGGCTCAACAGCCAGGCTGTCAAAGAGCGCGCGGTACAGCGCGGTGCCCACGCCCTGCCCCCGGCTGCTGACCTCAAGCGCGATGCTGACCTCAACGGTCGCCCGGAAAGCCTCATGGTCCCGGTAGCGCTGGGAACAGGCGTAGCCCACGACCTGATCACCGCGCCGGGCAACCACAAGCCGGTAAGGCCCGGACGCAGCGAACTGGCCGAACCAGTCGCGCCGTTCGGCCACGCTCACCGGTCGCGTGTCGAACTGGGCGATCGAGTTGGCCGCCGTGTAGTTGAGAATGCCGACGATCACCGGAAGGTCATCCTCAGATCCCGCCGTGATCTGTACCTGGCCTGGCCCGCTCTGCCCGCTGCGGAAAGTCGGCGTCATGGCCACACGGTAGCGGCAAGCCCGGCGACATCGCCCTGGCCATCCTTGACCCGGTGCAGGCCCAGGGCCTTTGCATTGTCATCTATCAGTAGCGACAAACCAGGTGATCATAGTCGATTCTGCGCCCAGGCCCACCGCCCACGCCGGCATTCCTCGTCATCACGGACGATTATCCGGGCGGCGAATACGACTGAGAGACGTCCGTGATCATGAAGGTAGCCGTGCGGAACGCCGTCACGTCGGGCGATCTATCCGATCTTGACCCAATGCCACTTAGCTTGAGTTGATCTTCGCCCGGGTCGTGTCGCGGGGCGCTGCCCTGTCTGGCTGCCGCCCGGCTCGAGTCCGGCCCCACGCTGGGGTTCTGCGCGCCCGCCCGGCAGGGCAAAGCATGCAATCCGGGCG
>JASIBM010000004.1 GCA_030045175.1 Streptosporangiaceae bacterium
GAGGCCGACGCGGTCGGCGCGGCGCTTGCCCTGTACGAGCGCCTGGCCGTGGCCGGTAGGACCCGGGGTCAGTAGGCCCCCGTGGTCAGTGGCCCCCGTGGTCAGTGGCCCCCGTGGTCAGTAGTTCCCGTGGTTAGTAGCCGCAGGTACGAGCGGTAGACGCGGGCGAAGGGCTCGGTGCCGTCGGCGAGCGCGACCTCTAGCCACCTGGCGGCCCGCTCGGCCTCGGCGATCACCTGCGCGGGGTAGCCGTACCTGAGCTGGTGGTCAGCGAACTCGTCCTGGTCGAGCACGTCGACCAGCCCGGAGCGCTTCCTGCGGACGTCCAGGTCCAGATCGATCATCGTGGCCTCTGCTGGGCTCAGCCACCGCACCGGAGTGGCGATATCGCAGTAGACCTCCGTTGTCTCGGGCCGGTCGTTGAAGGTGGCCGTCCACCACGCGTCCCTGGGGAGCAGCGTCACCCAGGCGTGGTAGTAGGCCACGGGAGGCTCGTCGCCCCTGCGCCACGAGCTCGGCGGCGCCGCGCCGGCCCAGACTCCGTGCTCGTCCTGGCCCAGCCAGGTCGCGGTGCCGTGCCAGTGCAGCGAGCCGTCGTACTTGCGGTAGGTAATCCTAAGCTCACCGGCCATACCTGGACTGTTCCACATCGCCGGTAACCCGGAGCGGTGAACGAGCCCGCGGTTCGCCGTCGCCCGGATCAGAACCGTCCGGATAAACCGCCAGGATCAGAACCGGCCGGGCGCGAATCTGGATGGCGGCAATCCGGCTGCCCAGCTGCGGCCCGGGCCGGCGCCGCCGGCCGGGTCCGCCGCCAGGGTGGCGAGCCACTCGCCGAGCAGCGGGCCGAACTTGAATCCGTGGCCCGACGTGCCCGACCCGATCGCTATGTTGCCGATCCTGCCGACGATGAAGTCCGTGTCCGGTGAGTTGTCGTAGACGCATCTCTCGACGGCCAGGGGCCGGGGATCGAGGCCGGGCAGGAAGCTACGGGCGGCGCGCTCGATGCGCTGGCCGAGCGCCGGGTCCGGCTCCTGATGCTGGCGGCCGGGTTGGACGGGCGGACCGCCGCGGTGGATTCCGATCTTGTACCTGTCGGTGCCGGGCACCGGCAGGCCGTAGGGGAACTCGCCGCCGTAGTACACGAATATCGGCGTCGTCCGTCCCTGGCTGCCCGCTTCCTCACCAGGGCCGCCGGCCTGGGCTGGGCTGGCCGGCGTCGCCGGGGCTGGGCTGGCCGGCGCCGGCTGGGCTGGGCTCGCGGGAGCGAAGTAGGCGACCTGCTCCAAGGTGGCCTCGCCAGGGATGGTGATCCCGGCCGTTGCCAGCAGGCCAGCCGTCCACGGGCCAGCGCAGACGATCACGCGGCCGGCCTCGATATCGCCCGAGCTGGTGCGGACGCGCACTCGCCGCCCGTCATCGGCAAGCGCGACGGCCCTGGTGCCGGTGAGCGCGTGAACTCGCTCACCGGGCCGGGCGCAGGTCGCGAGCGCCGTGAGGGCGCGGTCGGCGGCGATCACGGCGGAATCTGGCTCGAGCAGGGCTTCGCCGGCGGTCGTGACGCAGCCGAACCGCTCGGCGGCCTCGTCGGCTGACAGCAGGTGGCAGGGCGCTCCCGCCTCCGTCATGGCCGACTGAACCTCCGTCATCTGCGGCCCGAACGTGAGCTGCGGCGCCGGGTGCAGCAGCCGCTCGCCGCACGAGTACTCGAGCTCGGCCCACAGCTCCCTGGCCTGGCCGGCCAGCCTGACGTACATCGGGTCCTCGTACCCCAGCCGGAAGATCCGGCAGCTCCCGTGCGATCCGCCGGCCAGGTGCCCTACCGCGGCCTGCTCGAGCATGGTCACCTCGCGGTCGCGCCTGGCCAGTGCCCAGGCCGCGGCCAGGCCGGTGACGCCGCCGCCGATCACCACGTAGTCCGCGCGCACGCTGGTCATCTTCGCGCAGGTCCCGTGGTTCCGCTAGCGGCTGGCTGGCGCGCTGCCCCCGCCGCAGCCTGTGGATCGCGGGGTGCATAATCGCGCCGAGGTTGTGGATAAGGCGCTACCGGCCGCCGCGCCCGCCAGGCCGGGCCGGCCGGTCACCGGGGAACCAGGTCGGATGGGTCGGTGTTCGCGCCGCACAGCACGACCGCGACCTTTTCCCCTGGCCTCGGCTGGTAGATTCCCGAGGTCAGCGCGGCTAGCGCCGCCGCCCCGCCGGGCTCGACCACGACTCGTCGGTGGTCCCACAAGGCTTGCCTGGCGTCGGCGATCGCCTGGTCGGTCACCAGCACGGACAGCGCGTTGCGCCCGGTGGCCAGCTCGAGCGCGGCCCGCGCGATGCGGCGCGCGCCCAGGGAGTCGGCGGCGATCGAGTCCACCGGCACGTCGACAGGCGCGCCCGCCCGCAGGGCAGCGTTGAGCGTGCGGCAGTTCTCCGGCTCGACCGCGACGATGCGCACGTCGCTGTCGGCGAGGGCAGCGGCGGTGCCGCCGAACAGCCCGCCGCCGCCAACCGCGACGATGATCGTGTCCAGGTCCGGTACCTGGCCGAGGATCTCGGTGGTCAGCGTGCCTGCGCCGGCCATGATCAGGGGATCGTCGTGGGCGTGCGAGAGCAGCGCGCCCGAGGACTCGGCGTGCGCGATCGAGGCCTCGAGCGCGTCGGCGTATTCGGTGCCGACCAGCCGGATCTCAGCGCCGTAACCCTCCAGCTTGGCGATCTTGAACGCCGGGGTGGTGCCCGGCAGGAACACCGTGGCCTTCGAGCCGGTGGCCTTGGCCGCCCACGCGCAGGCCAGGCCCGCGTTTCCGCCAGAGGCGATCGTGATCCCAGCCTCCGGCATGCTCGCGGCGTCTAGGTGGAAGGCGGCCAGGTTAGCCGCGCCCCGGGCCTTGAATGAGCCGGTGTGCTGCATGTACTCATGGGCGAGCAGCACCCGCGCGGTGCCGAACGTGCCGGGGTCCATCTGCGACATCGTCACGGGCCGGATCGTCGCGTCGATTCGCTCCGCCGCGGCCTTGACGTCGGCAGGGCCGATCGCAGTGGCGGGCGTGCTCATGCTGACGATGATGTTCCGCACGGAGCCAGGGTGTCTAGCTGGTGCGTGCGGTTGCCCGGCCGGGCGCATGTTCCGGCTAGGCGATCGGCTGCCAGGCGCGGCGGACCAGCGCGGGCGCGGCCTGTAGCCGGGCTACCAGCCGCGGGCGCGCCACTCGGGGATGTGCGGGCGCTCGGCGCCCAGGGTGGTGTCGGCGCCGTGACCGGGGTAGACCCACGTGCCGTCCGGCAGCTTGGCGAAGACCCGCTGCTCCAGGTCGGTCATCAGGGAGTTGAACCTGGTGGCGTCGTGATCGGTGTTGCCCGGCCCGCCAGGGAACAGTGAGTCGCCGGTGAACAGGTGCGGCTGGTCGGCCAGCTCGCCGGCCGCGTCGTAGCACAGCGCGATGCTGCCTGGCGTGTGGCCGCGCAGGTGGATCACCGACAGCCTGGCCGCGCCCACGCTGATCGTGTCGCCGTGGCTGACCAGCATGCTCGGCGCGAGCGGCAGGTCGGGTGCGTCCTCGAGGTGAGCGACGGTCTCGGCGCCGGTCGCGTGGGCGACCTCCTCGAGCGCGGCCACGTGGTCGGCGTGCTGGTGCGTGGTGACGATGGTGGCCAGCGGCCTGCCGTCGATCAGGCCGAACAGCGTCCGCGGCTCGTTCGCGGCATCGATCAGGAGCAGCTCGCCCGTGCTATGGCAGCGCAGCAGGTACGCGTTGTTGTCAAACGGGCCCACGGCGACCTTGGTGATCGTCAGGCCGGGCAGCTCCCTGGACTGCGCGGGCCCGCCCACGGTCACGTTGCCTGTGTAGGTCATGGCGTCCTCTCCTGGTGCCTGGCCGCGCCGATGTCGCTCATTCCAATTGTTGTCAGTATGCCGGGACCGCTGGCAGCGGTCCGGGCGGATCGGTCGACAGGCCATTGCCGCTGCTGCGGCCCACCAGCCAGGCGAGCAGTTCATACCCCGGGCCGGTGACCAGCACCTTCGAATGCCAATCCGGTCTCAGGTCGTACCGATCGCCGGTAGCCGGGTCGGAGACGATGGCGGCTGGCCCGTCCCCGCCGGCCGCGAGATTGTCGCTGACCCTGGCCAGATGCTCGGTGACGAACCAGCCCTGCCAGTCCGACGGCAGGTAGCCGGCGGCCAGGTCCACATGGTGCACCTCGACCTCAAACAACCTGCGGCGCAAGGTCTGCCAGGCCGGGTGCCCCGGCCCGCGCAGGCCGTGGATCTCGGCGCGCCAGGCATCGTCGTCAAGCTGGCGTGCTTGCGAGAGGAACGCGGCGGCAGAGGTCGCGATGTCCTCGGTCAGCTCGGCCGCCGGGCGGCCCGAGCCTGCCTCGATCGCGGCGTCGCGCGCCTCCTGGCTCGGGTACTGCGGTCGCTCCTGGCCGGTCTGCGCCCAGATCAGCAGGTTGCGCAGGCCGTCGGCGTTGCGTGCGACGTGGGTGAGGACGTGGCCGCGGCTCCAGCCGGGCAACGGCGACGGCTCGCGGGCCTGGCCGTCGGACAGCGCCGACGCGCTGGCGATCAGCCGGGCGGTGGCAGCGTCGATCCGCTCGGTCATCTCCTCGACCGAGTGCTCACCATCGGGCAGCTTCATGTGCCGCAGTCCCTTCGTGGCCCACGGCCATCCTTTCGCACCGATAGGCCGCCAGTCGAGCCGGGGCGGGCGGGCAGGGCCACGCGAGCGAGCCGAAGGCGAGCAGGGAAAGGAGCACGGCCAGCGGGAATCACCAGCCGAGGGCGGGCGTTGCGGATGCGGGGCAGACTGTCAGTGGGCCCGGCTACGATTAATGGCGCCCTTCCCGGGCTTCTTCCCCCGCTGCCGAAGACCCCAGACCAGGAGAAACTGAGCGCACAGTGGCAGAACGACTGGTAGTCCGCGGAGCCCGCGAGCACAACCTGAAGGACGTCTCGCTCGACCTCCCCAGGGACTCCATGATCGTCTTCACCGGGCTGTCCGGCTCGGGCAAGTCCAGCCTGGCCTTCGACACCATCTTCGCCGAGGGCCAGCGCAGGTACGTCGAGTCGCTGTCCGCGTACGCCAGGCAGTTCCTCGGCCAGATGGACAAGCCGGACGTGGACTTCATCGACGGCTTGTCCCCGGCGGTGTCCATCGACCAGAAGGCGGCCAGCCGCAACCCGCGCTCGACCGTGGGCACAGTCACCGAGGTCTACGACTACCTGCGGCTGCTGTTCGCCAGGGTGGGCAAGCCGCACTGCCCGGCGTGCGGCAGGCCGATCGCCAGGCAGACGCCGCAGCAGATCGTGGACCGGGTGCTCGAGCTCGAGGAAGACACCAGGTTCCAGGTGCTCGCGCCGGTGATCCGCGGCCGCAAGGGCGAGTACACCGAGTTGCTGCGCGAGCTTCAGACCAAGGGCTACTCCCGCGCCAGGGTCGACGGCGTGACGATCAGGCTCGAGGACGCCACCGGCCAGGGGGGCGGCCAGCTCCCGGTGCTGAAGAAGTACGAGAAGCACACGATCGAGGTGATCGTCGACCGGCTGGCCGTGAAGGAGTCCGCCAGGCGCAGGCTCACCGACTCGGTGGAGACGGCGCTCGGCCTGTCCGGCGGCGTGGTCGTGCTCGACTTCGTTGACCTCCCAGAATCCGATCCGAACCGGGAGCGGATGTACTCCGAGCACCTGGCCTGCCTGTACGACGACTTGTCGTTCGAGGAGCTGGAGCCGAGGTCGTTCTCGTTCAACTCGCCCTGGGGCGCCTGCCCGGACTGCACTGGCCTTGGCACCCAGATGGAGGTCGACCCCGAGCTCGTGGTCACCGACGACGAGCTGTCGCTGGCCGAGGGCGCGATCGGGGTATGGGGCGGCGGGCACGTCAGCGACTACTTCGTCCGGCTGATGGAAGCGCTCGGTCATGCGCTCGGCTTCAGCGTGGACACGCCGTGGGCCAGGCTGCCCGCCGCCGCGAGGAAGGCCCTGCTGCACGGCTACGACAAGCAGGTCCACGTCAAGTACAAGAACAGGTACGGCAGGGAGCGCTCGTACTACACGAACTTTGAGGGCGCGATCCCGTACATCATGCGCCGCCACGCCGAGGCCGAGAACGATTCGAGCCGCGAGCGCTTCGCCGGCTACATGCGCCAGGTGCCGTGCCCGGCCTGCCGGGGGACCAGGCTCAAGCCGCTCACCCTGGCGGTCACGGTGGACGGCAGGTCGATCGCGCGGTACTGCGCGCTGCCGATCGGCGAGCTGGCCAAGCTGCTGCTCACCCTGGAGCTGTCGGACCGGGATCAGCAGATCGCTGGCCGGGTGCTGAAGGAGATCAACGCCAGGCTCGGCTTCCTGCTCGACGTGGGGCTTGACTACCTGACGCTGGACCGGGCGTCCGCGACGCTGGCCGGCGGCGAGGCACAGCGGATCAGGCTCGCGACCCAGATCGGCTCCGGCCTGGTCGGCGTGCTTTACGTGCTCGACGAGCCATCGATCGGGCTGCACCAGCGGGACAACCACCGGCTGCTTGAGACGCTGCTCCGGCTGCGCGACCTGGGCAACACGCTGATCGTGGTCGAGCACGACGAGGACACGATCAGGGCCGCCGACTGGGTCGTGGACATCGGCCCGCGAGCGGGCGAGCACGGCGGCCAGGTCGTCGTCTCCGGCCCGCTGTCCGAGCTGCTCGCCAGCGCCGAGTCGCTGACCGGCGCCTACCTGACCGGCCGCGAGTCGATCCCGGTGCCCGCGGCCCGCCGCAGGCCAGGCAAGGGCAAGGAGGTCGTGGTCAAGGGCGCCACCGAGCACAACCTGCGCGGCGTGGACGTCGCGTTCCCGCTTGGCTGCTTCATCGCGGTCACCGGGGTGTCGGGCTCGGGCAAGTCGACCCTGGTCAACGACATCCTCTACGCCGCGCTTGCCAAGGAGCTGCACGGGACCAGGATCGTGCCAGGCAGGCACGCCAAGGTGACCGGCATGCACCAGCTTGACAAGGTCGTGCACGTGGACCAGGGCCCGATCGGCCGGACGCCGCGGTCCAACCCGGCGACTTATACCGGCGTGTTCGACCACATGCGCAAGCTGTTCGCCGCGACCACCGAGGCCAAGATCCG
>JASIBM010000005.1 GCA_030045175.1 Streptosporangiaceae bacterium
CCCGAGCCCAGGCGGCCGATCGACAGCACCCGCGCCGACCCGCGCGCCTCAAGCTTCTCCGCCATGTCGGCCGCGTCAGCGCCCTCACCGGGGCGAATCGTTCCGATGCACAGCACCCGCTCGGCCCAGACGTTGTCCGCCAGGTACTCGAGCAGCGCAAGCGTCTCCGGGTCCGCCCAGTGCAAGTCCTCGAGCACGAGCAGGCAGCCCCGATCCGGGTACAGCACCCGCAGCAGCCGCAGCACCGCCTCACCGAGGAACACCAGCGACTCGGCCGAGTCAGCCGCAGGCGTGTCCCGCAGGTGCGGGACCAGTCGGCCAAGAGCGGGCCGGAACGGGTCGAGCTCGGAGCTGTCCGGCGCGCCACCCGGGCGCAGCGCGGACGCCAGCGCCTCGGCGAACGGCCGGAACGGTGTCGGCACTCCCCCGGCGACCGCGCGGCCGAGCAGCACCGCGCACCCCTGCCCGCGCGCGACCTCGATGATCTCCCTGGCTAGCCGCGACTTGCCGATCCCCGCGTCCCCGGCGACCAGCACCGTGCTCCCGTGGCCCGCCCGCGCCCCGTCCAGGGCATCGGCAAGCTGGCGGGCCTCGTCATCCCGCCCGACCAGCACGGGGCACAGCGCAGGGCGCATATGTCCAGTATGGAGCGTTAGGGCGGCACGTCGGTACCGACGCAGATCTTCGCCGTGCTCGGTGCCTGGCTAGGAGTTGACGGGGTAGGAGATCGACGCCAGCGAGGTGAACTGCTTGGCGCTGGAAATGTCCAAGCTGTAAGCCTCTAGGTTGCCGCCCGGCTCGATGAACACCGTGCCGACCGTGCCGTCCACGGTGTCGACCTTGATGAAGAGCTTGTGCGCCGGCCGGATGCTGGCAGGCAACCTGGCGACGATGTCGCTCCCGCCCGGCTGGCTCAGCGACCCTGTCAGGTACACGATGCCGTGGCGCACCAGGTAGGCGGGGTTCCCTGCGCCGCAGCAGCCACCGGTCCAGTTGTTCAACGTGGTCAGCGGGTGTGACGAGGCCGACGCCACCGGGAACGAGATGCCAGCCAGCGAGGTGAAGGACGTCGCGCTGCCGAAATACGCCTCCAGCGTGCCGTCCGTATCGACGTGCACGATGCCGGGCGCCGCGCCCGACGTGTAGACGGTGATGTACAGGTCATTGGCCGGCCGCGCATCCGGCGGCAAGGTGGCGAACGCCAGCGAGGTGCCGCCGTGCACCGACCCGGACAGGTACACGACGCCGCCGCTGACCTGATACGACGGAGCTCCGGCATCCCAGCGGGCCTGGCCGGACGCCCAGCCGTTCTGCAACACCAGGGCGTGGCTGCGGGTGGACCTGGCGGGGAAGGACAACCCGGCCAGCGACGTGAAGCCCCCGGCCTCCGGACCGACGGCGCTCATCAGGCCACTTTGCTCGATGCGCAGGTAGCCGACGAGCCCGCCCTCGGTGGAGACCATGATGTACATCCGGTGCGCGGGACGGGCCGCGGGTGGCAGCACGGCGAACTCGGCACTGTGGTCGTGCTTGCTGTTCCTGATCGACCCGGACAGGTACACCACGCCGTCCTGGGTAGCCCAGGACGGGTTCCCGGTGCCGAGCGTCCGCGCCGACGCCCAGTCGTTGATGAGCCCCAGCGGGCGCCATGCGACCCCGCTGGCCGGGACCGCACCGATGTTGACCTGGCGAGCGGACGCGGCGGACGTGGCGGTCGCGCCGGCCGGGCCGGCGCCAAGCGCGAGGCCACCGACCGCCACGGCGACGGCCACCGCCAGGAAGGCGCCGCGCCGGGTGCTTGAACGAGCAGATGCCATGTCCGCCTTGCCCTTCGCGTCATTCCCCCCTCGCGGCCAGGCTAGCCGCGATAGGCACACGATAGGGACCAGCCGCCCAGATATCCGTGCCCGCGGTCTCACCCTGGTCTCAGCCTCCGGCCCGGCATGGACCGCTCACGGTCACCCCCGGCGCAGTATCAGGCCGCTGGTCGGGACGCCGGTCCCGGCGGTCACGAGCACCGGGCCGTCACCGGGAACCTGGTTGACCGAGGTACCGCGGACCTGCCTGACACCCTCGGCGATCCCGTTCATGCCGTGGATATATGCCTCGCCGAGCTGGCCGCCGTGGGTGTTCACCGGCAGTCGCCCACCGATCTCGACCGCGCCGCCCGCGATGAAATGGCGAGCCTCGCCGCGCGGACAGAACCCGAGTTCCTCGAGCTGCATGAGCACGTACGGCGTGAAGTGGTCGTAGAGCACGGCCGTGCGGATGTCGGCCGGGCCGACCCCGGCCTGGCGCCACAGCTGCCTGGCCACCACCCCCATCTCGGGCAGCCCGGTCAGCTCGTCCCGGTAATAGCTGGTCATCGTGAACTGATCAGGCCCGCTGCCCTGCGCCGCCGCGCCGATCACGACCGGGGCTGCGCGCAGGCCGGCGGCACGGCCCAGGCCGGTCACCACGATCGCGACCGCGCCGTCGCTCTCCTGGCAGCAGTCGAGCAGCCGGAGTGGCTCGACGATCGGCCGCGACCGCTGGTGCTCGGCCAGCGTGATCGGCCGCTGGTAGAACCACGCGTTCGGGTTCGTCGCCGCGTGACGGCGATCCGCGACGGCGATCGCGCCGAAGTCGGCGCTAGTGGCGCCGTAGACGTGCATGTACCTGCGCGCGGCCATCGCGACCGTGGCGGCCGGCGTGGACAGGCCCATCGGGTAGTGCCAGCCGTTGTCGACACCCGCCGAGGTCGGCGCCGTGGCCGCGCCGGCCGCGACCTGGCCGAATCGCCTGCCCGAGCGCTCGTTCAGCGCCCGGTAGCACACCACCACGTCGGCGGCGCCCGTCGTGACGGCCATGGCCGCGTGGTGCACGGTCGCGCACGCGGCCCCGCCGCCGTAGCCAACCTGGCTGAAGAACGTCAGCTCTCCGATGCCGAGCTCGCGGGCCACCGCGATCTCGGCGTTGCTGTCCATGGTGAACGTGACCAGGCCGGTCACGTCCGCCGGCCGCAGGCCCGCGTCAGCCAGCGCGGCCGCGATCGCCTCGGCGGCCAGCCGCAGCTCGCTGCGGCCGGAGTTCTTGGAGAACTCGGTCGCCCCGATCCCGACGATCGCGGCCCGCAACCCCGCGCTCATCTTCCCGCTCTCGCCTTCGGCTCGATCGCGCCGGTCATGCGGCGCTCGCAGGCACGTCGACGGTGGCGGTCGCGATCACGTGATCACCTAGGCCGCACCGGCCGGTCACCGCCAGCTCGTAGCGATCCCAGCCGGGCAGGCGAGCGTGGTCGCTGACCCGCCCGGAGAACATCAGCGTGTCGCCCGCGTAACAGGGGACGCCGAGCCGCAGTGAGATCCGCCGCAACAGCGCCGACGGCCCGGCCCAGTCGGTCACGTAGCGCTGCACCAATCCCGTGTCGGTGAGGATGTTCACGAAGATGTCCTTGCCGCCGCCGGCGACCGCCCAGTCCCTGTCGTGGTGCACCGGCGTGAAGTCGCGCGTCGCCAGCGCGCTGGCCACCACGAACGTCGTGCTCACGTCGATCACCAGCTCGGGCAGCTCGCCAGGCAGCCCGCCCGCGTCGCCTGCCGCCAGCCGCCAGGCCGGCAGCGTCAGCTCTTCGTCGACCCGGACGTAACAGACGCGCACCGGCATGCCGATCTCGACGTGATCGGGGTCAGCCCCGAGCAGCTCGCCAAGCACGCGCACTCCCTCGTCGAGCTGGACCAGCGCGATCACGATCGGCAGCCGCTTGCCCGGCACGGGCGGGTGCCGGTGCACGACGTAGCTGAAGACCTCGCCGGCGCCCGCCGCCACGACGTGCCCCGAGCTAGGCGAGCCGCACCGCGGGCACATCGGGCCCGGCGGGTGCCTGAGCGCGCCGCAGCCGCCGCACCGCTGGATCCGCAGCTCGCCCGCGGCCGTCCCCGCCCAGAAGAACGCGGTGTCCGCCGTGACGACCGGCCGCATCACCTGGCCAGCGTCCCCGCCCCCGCCATCCTGCGCGGCTCGCTCCGCCCCGGGTGATCGTGGGCGAAATTTCAGGATACGGAAATCCATGGTGGCGACGACCTCTCCAGGTCCCGCCGCAGTACCCGCCCCCGATCCCGCCCCTGGTCCCGCGCCCACGCTGCGCCAGGTGTGGCGCGTGGTGAAGAACCAGCCCTCACCGAGTGCGGTCTGCTTGGGGCCGGCCAGATCGACCAGGCTGACCGTGACCGATAGCCGCTCACCGTGCCGCAGGTACCGGTGATAGACCTGGTCAGAATTGGTGGCAACGACCGATGTGTACCCGGCCTCGTCGAGCGCGGCGACCATCAGGCCGGTCGGGTCGCCGTCATGGCGCGCGCCCGCCTGACCCAGCATCGTCCATACCTGGGCCATGGCAGGCGGGGCGACCAGGCCACCGTGCCCGGCGGTCAACGCCGCCTCCTGGTCGGTGTACACCGGGTTGGCGTCGCCGATGGCTTCTAGCCAGTTACAGATGATCGGCAGGTTCACCGGATCTCGTGCCATGCGCGGGCTACTGTCGCCAGCCGCCTTGATCCGCTCAGCTTCCGTACGCAGCCGCGCGAATGGTTTTTCGGCTATTTCATCCTTTAGCGTGAGTCTCACCGCCCCAGCTCGCTGACCCGGCCTCTGGTGAATGGCGGATCGGTCCGATCCCTCCGGGTCAATGGCACATTCATCGCGCGGGGTCACCAAACCCGGCCGCGTCAGCGGGGCACCCGGGGCAACCCGAGGCCCGCGGTCGCGATCAGCTCGCGCTGAACCTCATTCACCCCGCCGCCGAACGTCAGCACCAGATTGCGCTTCTCCTGCACGTCCAGCCAGCGCAGCAGCTCCGCCGTCGGCTCGTCGGCCGGGTCGCCGTGGCGACCGACGGCGTCAGCGAGGACCTGACCGAGCCGCTGAATCCACTGCGAGGAGAACACCTTGGTCGCCGACGCGTCGGCGACCTGCACCCGCTCGGCGGCGGCAACCTGCCAGTTGAGCAGCTCGTTGACGCGCATGCACGCCCTGACCTGACCGAGCGCCCGCCGCACGTCGGGCTGCTCCAGGATCGGCCGCCCGTCCGGGCCAGGCTGCGCCGCCGCCCAGGCGAGCACCCGGTCGTGCAGCGCGCCGAGCCTGCCCGCCGGGCCGAGCATGACGCGCTCGTGGTTGAGCTGGGTCGTGATCAGCTTCCAGCCCGCGTTCTCCGCCCCGACTCGCATGCCGGCCGGCACCCGCACGTCGCAGTAGTAGGTGATGTTGACGTGATGCGCGCCGTCGGCCGTGATGATCGGCGTCCAGGAGAAGCCCGGATCGGCGGTGTCCACGATCAGGATCGAGATGCCCTTGTGCCTGGGTGCGTCCGGGTCGGTGCGGCACGCTAGCCAGATGTAGTCGGCGTCGTGCGCGCCGGTCGTGAAGATCTTCTGGCCGTTGACGACGTACTCATCACCGTCCCTGACCGCCCTGGTCGTCAGCGCGGCAAGGTCGGTGCCAGCACCCGGCTCCGTGTACCCAATGGCGAAATGCACATTCCCCGCCAAAATTTGCGGGAGGAACTGTTGCTTCTGCTGCTCGGTCCCGTACTCCATCAGTGTCGGGCCGACCGTCTGCAAGGTCACGGCGGGCAACGGCACGTCCGCCCGTGCCGCCTCGTCCACGAAGATCTGCTGCTCCACCTGGCCGAACCCGCGCCCGCCGAACTCGGCAGGCCAGCCGACGCCCAGCCAGCCGTCGGCACCGAGCCGGCGAACCAGCGCCCGGTAGGCCGGTCCATGCCGGTCGGTGAGCATCGCCGCGCGATCGGCGGACGTGATCAATCCGGCGAAGTAGCCGCGCAGCTCCTCCCGCAACTCACGCTGGGCGTCGGTCAGCTCGATGAACACGCCGCTCCCCCGAATCTGGCGAGCAGGTCGAGCCGGTGGTCCGCGCCGCCGACGAGCCTGGCCAGGTCCTTGACCAGGCTGTAGTACCGATGCAGGGGATAGCCGATGTCCAGCCCGATCCCGCCGTGCAGGTGATGACAGGCGCGCAGCGCGGCAGGCGCCTGCGCCGCGAGCCAGTACGCGGCGACGTGAGCGTCATCGGTGGCATCCAGTCCTGACGAGAGCCGCCAGCACGCCGACAGCGCGGTCAGGCGGAGCGTTCTGCATGTTATGTAGATGTCGGCGACCTGCTGCGCCACCGCCTGGAAGGCAGCGAGCGGCCGCCCGAACTGCTCGCGCGTCGCGACGTGCCGTGCGGTCAGGTCGAGCGCCCCGGCGACCGCGCCTGCGGCGAGCGCCGCCGCCCCCGCGGCCGCCAGCAGGTAAAGGTCGTCGACCGCGGCGCGGCCAGGCAGCACGCCAGTGATCGGCGCGTCGTCCAGCCTGACCGTGTACTCGGGCGTGTCGCCGGCCACCGGGGTCCTGGTCAGGGTGACCCCGGCCGCTGCCGCCTCGACCACGACCACGGCGCGGTCCTGGTCGCTCGTGACCTGGCCGGCCACGCTGGCGGGAACCAAGATCCAGTTCGACTCGCCCGCATAGGGGACGCCGACCTTCGTGCCGCTGACCGTGCTCGTGGTGCCGGCCAGCACAGCGACCGTGGCAGGCTCGGCTGGCGTCGGCGCCGACGGCTCGCGCAGGCCCGCGGTCAGCGTTACCTGGCCGGCGGCGACGCCGGTGAGCAGCCGTTCGGCAAGTGACCTGTCCGCCCATCGGGCGACGGGGAGCACGCCGAGCATGATCGTGGCCAGGGCCGGAACGCAGGCCGCCCGCCGGCCGATCTCGGCAAGCAGCACCCCGGCCGCGTCGGCGCCCAGGTCGTCGCCATCGAGCCAGCCGGGCAGCGTCAGCGCAAGCAGCCCGGCCTTGGCGAGCTCGGACCAGGCGGCCCCGGCGC
>JASIBM010000335.1 GCA_030045175.1 Streptosporangiaceae bacterium
GCGGTGCACCTGGCCTTCCACGATCATCGGGTTGACCCGCACGCCACAGTCGTCGACCGCGATGAACCTGCGGACCTCGACCTGCCCGGTGCCCGGGTCGACGTCGGTGACGCAGATGTAGGCCCCGAAGGGAAACGTGAGGTTAGGCGGGTCGTAGACGGCGTCGGCGTCGAGGTGCCCGTCCACCCCGTCAGGCAACTCGAGGCCGGAGTGCGCCGCCATCGCGATCTCGCCGATGCTCCGCGCCTGCTCCGGGTCGCCGCGCACCCGCCACGAGCCCGCGGTCCACTCCAGGTCGTCGGGCGATACCTCGAGCATGGCCGCGGCGACGATCCGCGCCCGCTCCCGCACTCGCCGCGCGGCGATGGCCGCCGCCGCTCCCGACACCGCGGTGGAACGCGACCCGTACGTGCCGAGGCCGAACGGCGTCCGGTCGGTATCGCCGTGCACCACGTCCACGTCGGCCGGAGACAGCCCGAGCTCGGCGGCTACGATCTGCGCGAACGTCGTCTCGTGCCCCTGGCCCTGGGTCTGGCAGGAAACGCCGAGGGTGACCTTGCCTGTCGGGTGCACCCGCAGGTGCGCGCCGTCGGCCATGCCAATGCCCAGTATGTCCATGTGCTTGCGGGGGCCAGCGCCGACTCCCTCGGTGAAGAAGCTGATCCCGATGCCCATGTACTCACCGCGCTCGCGCCTGGCCGCTTGCTCGGCGCGTAGCTCCGGGTAACCGGCGATGTCCATCGCGAGCCGCAGCGCCCTCGGGTAGTCACCCGAGTCGTACTCCAGGCCGGTCGGGCACTTGTAGGGGAACTGCTCGGGCCGCAGCAGGTTCTTCATCCTCAGCTCGGCCGGGTCCATGCCTAGCTCGCGCGCGAGCAGGTCGACCATCCGTTCGACCAGGTAGACCGCCTCGGTGATGCGGAACGAGCACGAGTAGGCGACGCCGCCCGGTGCCTTGTTCGTGTAGACGCCGGTGACCTCGCAGTGCGCGGCCCGCACGTCATAGGAACCCGTGAACATGTGGAAGAACCCGGCCGGGTACTTCGTCGGCTGCGCCGCCCCGTTAAACGCGCCGTGGTCGGCGAGCACCTTCGCTCGCAGGCCGAGTATCTTGCCGTCGCTGGTCGCCGCGATCTCGCCGTGCATGTGATAGTCGCGGGCGAACGAGGTCGACATCAGGTTCTCTGACCTGTCCTCCACCCACTTGACCGGCCTGCCGGTCATGATCGACGCGACGATCGCGCAGAGGTAGCCCGGATAGATCGGAACCTTGTTCCCGAAGCCGCCGCCGATATCGGGCGAGATGACCCGGATCTTGTGCTCGGGCACCCCGGTGATCAGCGCGTACAAGGTACGGTGCGCGTGCGGGGCCTGCGTGGTCGACCAGATCGTCAGCCGCTCGGTGACCGGGTCCATGTCGGCGACGATGCCGCAGGTCTCCAGCGGGGCTGGATGTGACCTCGGGTAGACCATGTCGCGGGCGACGATCACGTCGGCGGCGGCGAACGCCGCGTCGGTCGCGTCCTTGTCGCCCGCCGCCCAGTCGAAAATGTGATTACCAGCGTCCCCTGGCAGGTCGTCGCGAACCACGGTCGCATCAGGCTCGAGCGCGCGCCACGGATCGGTGACGACAGGCAACGGCTCGTAGTCGACGTCGATCAGCTCGAGCGCGTCGCGGGCCGCGTACCTGTCCCTGGCCACCACGAACGCGACCTCCTGGCCCTGGAAGCGCACCTTGTCGGTGGCGAGCACAGCCTGCACGTCGCGAGACAGCGTCGGCATCCAGGCGAGGTCGCGTTCGGCGAGGGTCTCGCCGGTGAGGACGGCGGCCACCATCGGATGCGCCTGCGCCGCGGTGACGTCGATCGACCTGATCCGCGCGTGGGCGACGGGGCTGCGCAAGACCGCGCCGTGCAGCATCCCAGGCAGCGTGATGTCATCGACGAAGCGGCCCTTTCCGCGAATGAACCGGCCGTCCTCCTTGCGGGCTATCGAGGTGTACGGCCCATGCGGACCCTGCTTACTCAACATCAGGCTCGATTATCCGGGTGTGCTCGGCCGCCCAGCGGACCGCGCGAACAATGTTCTCGTAACCCGTGCACCGGCAGACCTGCCCGGATAGCGCCGTGCGGATCTCCGCCTCCGAAGGGTCGGGGTTGTGGTCAAGTAGCCAGCGGGCCGTGAGCATCATGCCCGGAGTGCAAAAGCCGCATTGCAGGCCGTGGCAGCGGGCGAACCCGTCCTGGACCGGATCCAGCTTGCCTTCGCGCTCGAGGCCCTCGACGGTGCGGACCCGCTGGCCGTCGGCCATGGCGGCGAGCACCGTGCACGACTTGACCGGGGTGTCGTTGAGCCACACGACGCAGGCGCCGCAGTTGGACGTGTCACAGCCCCAGTGCGAGCCGGTCAGGCCGAGGTCGTCTCGGATGAAGTGGATCAGCAGCAGCCTCGGCTCGACCACGCGGGAGTACTCCGTGCCGTTGACGCTCACGGTGATCCGCACGTCAGCTAGCCCTGCTGGCCCGGCCGACGGCGCGGCGCAGCGCGCGGGTGGTGAGCTCGGCCGCCAGGTGCCGCTTATAGTCGGCCGGCCCGCGCTGGTCAGACACCGGTCGGCAGTGCTCGGCGGCGATCTGGCCGGCCCGGATGAGCGTCTCGTCGGTGGCTGGCGCTCCGGCCAGGAACTCCTCGGCCTGCGCGGCCGAGAAGTGCTCGGCTCCGACCGCGGTCAGGCCTATTCCCGCCGCGGCGATCGTGCCCGCAGTGCTGGCCCGGGGGAGCGACCCCCCGCTCCGCTTTCCCGGGGGACTACCCCCGGAACCCCCGGCCCCCGCAGTGAGCCAAACGGCCGCGCCAGCGGCTGCGATCGGCCAGTCCCCGACCCGCCGGCCCACCTTCTCGTACGCGCTCCCGCCACCGGGCACGATGGGCACCCTGATCTCGGCGAGCAGTTCGCCTGGTGCCACGACGGTCTCGTACGGCCCGGTGTGGAACTGCCTGGCCGGCACCGTCCTGCGGCCGGCCAGGTTCACGATCACCATCGTCGCCTTCAGCGCGGCGAACGCCGCCGACAGGTCCTCGGACGGATCGGCCTGGCACAGCGACCCTCCTACGGTCCCCCACAGGCGGACGACGGGGTCGGCGATCACCCGCTCCGCGTCGTGCAAGATCGGGAAGTACTTGCCAGCCACCGTCGCGTCGAGAAGCTCGGCATGCCTGGTCATCGCGCCGACGCAGAGCTCGCTTCCGTCGTCGGCGAGCCTTACGTAGGCGAGCTCGGTGAGGGCGTTGATGTCGATCAGCGTCTCTGGCTGGGCGAGCCTGAGCTTCATCATCGGGACGAGGCTGTGCCCGCCGGCCAAGATCCTTGCCTCTGGCCCGAACCTGGCGAGCAACGTCAGCGCGTGCTCGACCGTGGTCGCACGCTCGTACTCGACGTACGCAGGAACCTGCACCCGCCGCCTCCTCACCCGACCAGCACGCGTTTTCGCAGTGTACGAGGACCGAATGCGGCGGGGATGCTGCGGAGCGTCGGCTGGGCGATAATCAGAACAGTCATGACTCTCACTCAGCTCAACGCGTTCGTCCTGGTTGCCAGGCTCGGCTCGGTAACCGCGGCGGCGAACGCGCTCGGGGTTAGCGAGCCGGCCGTGTCCCAGGCCCTCTCTGCGCTGCGGGTGCACCTGGGTGACCAGTTGCTCAGCCGTGGCCCGGCCGGCATGACGCTCACCGCCGGCGGTTCACGGCTGCTCGCCACCGCCTCGCAGATGGTCGTGCTCGGCGCCGAGGCGCACGCCGCGGTCCGGGCCGCGCAGGGCGCCCCGGAGCAGCTCAGGGTCGTGGCGACGTCCACCGTGGCGGAGTTCGTCTCCGGCCCGCTGATCGACGCGTTCGCCAAGCGCTTCGCCACCGCGCTTGAGGTCTCCTCCGGGGTGGCGGCGACGAGGGAGATGGCGGTGCTTGTCGCGGGCCGGCTGGCCGACATCGCGATCGGGCCGGCGGTGCTATCCGATCCGGCGTTGCCGGTGGTGAGCGAGCCGATCTTCAAGTACCGCCTGGTCGTGGTCACGGCCGCGCACGCCAGGCCGCGGGGCGGGGTACGGCAGTGGCGCTGGCTGGTTGACCCGTCGGCGACTGACCCTGGCAGCGACGTCAGCGGTGTTCTCGCCGCGCTGCGGATACCCGACGACAGGATCGGCGTCTGCCCGAGCCAGACCGCGGCCTGGGCGGCGGCGGCCGATGGCGGCGGGGTTTCGCTGGCGGTCGAGCACCTCGTCGCCCACCAGTTGCGGCGCGGTGAGCTGGCCCTGGTCGACGTGCCGGGCCTGCCGATGGACGGGTGCTGGTACGTGACCATGCTTGAGCGCGAGCAACGCAGCACGGTGGTCAGCTCGATGCGCAGGTTCCTGTCCACGCCCGAGGCGATGCAGCTCATGCGCTCGCCTTCGGCGGGAGTTCCGCCGTCTAGATTCCGTCCGCCCGTGTACGTGACGATCTGGAGCTGACGTCTTAAGCAAGAGCTTATTGCCGTATTGCCGGCCCGTCGCTCGTGCCGGATCATGACGACCGGCGCCAGTCGGCCTCATGCCAGGAGCGGAGTCATGCGGATCGAGTCAAACGGGCACAGCAAGGGTAATCCGCGCCTTTATGAGCTGATCGAGCACGCGCCGAAGACCGGCAAGAGCCCGACGGTGTGGGCTTGGCCCGAGCTGATCGATTACCTGAAGGTCGCAGGCCAGCCCGTTCCCGGGCCGTGGCCGCCGCACCAGGAGCCGCGGCCCGATCCGGAAGAGGACACGCTGCCGGTGGCCGTGCCCGACACGGAGGCCTGACGCCCGCTGGGCTCCAACGCCAGGACACTGGAGGATCGCATGTATCCGTCTCGGTTCCGCTACGAGGCGCCGCGTTCGCTCGACGAGGCGATTGCGTTGCTGCACGAGCGCGGCGATGAGGCGAAGGTGCTGGCAGGGGGCCAGAGCCTGGTCCCGCTGATGAAATTGCGGTTCGCCGCGCCCGAGCTGGTCGTCGACATCAACAACGTCGGCGGCCTCGGCTACCACAGCGAGGACCCGGACGGGACCATCAGGATCGGTGCCCTGTGCCGTCACGCCGACCTTGAGCGGTCGGCCTTGCTCAAGGCCAGGCAGCCGACCATGGCCGCCGCCGCCCCGCTGATCGCCGACCCGATCGTCAGGAGGCGGGGCACGCTGGTCGGCTCGCTCTGCCACGCTGACCCGCAGGGCGACTGGGCGTCGGTGGTGATGGCACTCGGCGGCACGGTCGCCGCGCGGGGGCCTGACGGCATCCGGACGATCCCGATCGCTGACTTTGTCACCGGGCCGTTCCAGAACACGCTCGCCCCCGACGAGGTAGCGACCGAGGTCGTCATCCCGGCCCCGCGCGGAACCCCGGCCGGCGGCTATCTCAAGCTTGAGCGCCGGGTCGGTGACTTCGCGACGATCGGCGTCGCCGTCGCGGTCGAGCTCACGGCCGGCACCGTGAACAGGGCCGGCATTGCCCTGACCGGGGTGGGCGGATCGACGATCAGCGCCACTGCCGCGGCAGCCGCCCTGACCGGGCACCAGCTCACGGCAGAGGTGATCGCGTCCGCTGCCGACCTCGCGGCCGAGGCCGCCCAGCCCAGGACCGACCATCGGGGCAGCGCGGAGTACAAGCGGCACATGGTCCGCACGTTCGTGACGCGGATACTCGCCGGCGCCGAGACCAACGGCGGTGCGGCAAACGGCGGTGCGCCAAACGGCAGTGCGGGAAAGGCGGCCTGACATGACGATCGTCTACTCCGGTGATGACGTCGCCGACGAGGTGGAGCTGCGCAAGATCAGGTTCACGGTGAACGGCGAGAAGAAGGTCGCTGAGGTCGAGCCGAGGCTGCTGCTCTCGCACCTGATCAGGCGCGGGCTAGCGCTGACCGGCACGCACATGGGATGCGACACCACGAACTGCGGCGCGTGCACGGTGCTCGTCGACGGCCAGCCGGTCAAGTCATGCACCATGTTCGCCGTGCAGGCCGACGGGCACGAGATCAGCACCGTCGAGGGACTGGCAGGCGCGAGCGAACTGCACCCCCTGCAGGAGGGGTTCAAGCAAGAGCACGGGCTGCAGTGCGGCTTTTGCACTCCCGGCATGATGATGGCCGCCAAGGCGCTGCTCGATGAGAATCCCGACCCGACAGAGGAAGACGTGCGCTGGGCCCTGTCAGGCAACCTCTGCCGGTGCACCGGATACCAGAACATCGTCAAGTCGGTGCTCTGGGCCGCCGACAAGCTCAGGTCCCAGGCCGGCTAGGGAGGCACCACGTTGACAGCTCTGGACGAGATCAAGATCGGCGGGCTAGGCGCGAGCCGCAAGCGGGTCGAGGACGACAGGTTCATCAGGGGCAAGGGCAACTACACCGACGACATCACCCTGCCCGGCATGCTGCACATGGAGATACTGCGCAGCCCGCTCGCGCACGCGCGGATCAAGTCCATAGACGCCACCAAGGCCTGGGACATCCCAGGCGTGCACCTGGTGCTGACCGGCGAGATGATGGCTACCCGCAACCTCGCGTGGATGCCGACCCTGTCCTACGACACCCAGGCCGTGCTCGCCACAGACAAGGTCCGCTTCCAGGGCCAGGAGGTCGCCTGCGTGATCGCCGACGACCCGTACATCGCCAAGGACGCCTGCGAGGCCATCGACGTCGAGTACGAGCCGCTGCCCGTCATCGTCAACCCCGACCAGGCCGTCGCCGAGGGTGCCCCGGTCATCCGCGATGACAAGGAAAACCAGCCAGACAACGTCATCTACCACTGGGAGGTCGGCGACAAGGCCGGGACAGACAAGGCGTTCGAGCAGGCCGACGTGGTGTCCAGGCTGAGGCTGCACTACCCGCGCTCGCACCCGAGCCCGATCGAGTGCTGCGGGTCGATCGCCGATTTCAACCGGGCCACGTCGAAGCTCACCGTCTACATGACGACCCAGGCGCCGCACATCATCAGGGCCGCCGTCGCGCTGGTCGCCGAGTTGCCCGAGCACATGATCAGGATCGTCTCCCCAGACATCGGCGGCGGCTTCGGCAACAAGGTGCCCGTCTACCCCGGCTACGTGTGCTCGATCCTCGCCTCGATCCTGCTCGAGCGCCCGGTCAAGTGGATCGAGGACAAGACGGGCAACCTGATCTCGACCGGCTTCGCGCGGGACATCTACCTGGACGGCGAGATGGCGCTGCGCAAGGACGGCAAGATCCTCGCCGTCCGCATGCACGCCAACGCCGATCACGGCGCGTTCTTCTCCGACGCTCAGCCGAGCAAGTTCAAGATCGGCTTGCTGCACTCCACGTTCGCCTGCTACGACATACCCGCCGCGCATCTCACCGCAAGGGGTACATATAGCAACAAAGCCCCTGGGGGAGTCGCCTACAGATGCTCGTTCCGGGTGACGGAGGCGATGTTCTTCCAGGAGCGGATGATGGCTGCCGCCGCGACCGACCTGGGCTTGGATCCGGCGCGGTTCCGGCGGATGAACTTCGTGCGGGACGAGGACTTCCCGCACCGGACGCCGTTCGGATTCCTGCTCGACTCGGGCCAGTACGCCAAGTGCCTGGACGTGGCCCTGGCGGCGGTCGACTACGACGACTTCCGCAGCCAGCAGGAGGAGGCAAGGAAGCGGGGCAGGCTGCTCGGCCTTGGCATCTCCACGATGACCGAGCCGCTCGGCGCGGGAAACAGCCGCGAGTTCGACATCCTCGGCATCAAGATGTTCGACTCGGCCGAGCTCAAGGTGCACATGACGGGCAAGGCGATCCTGCGGACCGGAGCCAAGACGCAGGGCCAGGGGCACGAGACGACCTGGGCGCAGATCGTCAGCCACGAGCTCGGCCTCCCCGCCGAGGACGTGGTGGTAGAGGAGGGCGACACCGACACTGCTCCCTTTGGCATGGGAACATACGCCTCCCGCAGCACTCCGGTCGCCGGGGCGGCGGTGGCGATGGTGGCGCGCAAGATCCGGGCCAAGGCGCGCAAGCTGGCGGCGCACCTGCTCGAGGTGTCCGAGGAGGACATCGAGTGGGAGCTCGGCCGGTTCTATGTCCGCAGCGCGCCCGACCGCGGCGTGACCATCCAGGAGTGCGCGATGGCCGCGTACAGCAACATGCCCGATGGCATGGAGCCCGGCCTGGAGAACACCGCCTACTACGACCCGCCAAATCTCACCTGGCCGTTCGCCGTGTACCTCGTCGTGGTCGAGGTGGACCCGCAGACCGGGGTGTGGGACGTGCTCAACGTCGTCGCGGTAGACGACTGCGGCGTCCGGATCAACCCGATGATCGTCGAAGGACAGATCATGGGCGGGCTGACCGAGGCGTACGCGATGGCGAACATGCAGTTCATCACGTTCGACGCCGAAGGCAACTGCGTCGGCTCGAACTACATGGACTACCTATTGCCGACCGCGTGGGAGACGCCGGGCTTCGAGCTGCACAGTGAGGTCGTCACGCCGAGCCCGCACCACCCGATCGGCGCCAAGGGGATCGGCGAGTGCGCGGCTGTCGGTGGCCCAGCCGCGTTCGTGAACGCGGTGATCGACGCGATCGCCGACGCCGGCGTGCGGAACATCGACATGCCGCTGCTGCCCGACCGCGTCTGGGAGGCGATCACCCATCACCGCGACGTGTCCGGCGCTCCGCCGGTGCGAAGCGACGACTGAGGCGAGATAGGCATGGACGGCTGGCGGGTCATGGAACGGGCCAGTGAGCTAGCGCGGCGCGGCGAGGCGTTCGCGCTGGCCACCGTGGTCTGGCGGCAGGGCCCGTCGTCCAGCCAGCTCGGCTCGCGCGCGATCATCACGGCCTCTGGTGAGCTGCACGGCTGGATCGGCGGCGCCTGCGCCGAGCCCGTGGTGATCCGCGAGGCACATCAGGTGATCTCCGAGGGCACCCCCCGCCTGCTGTTGCTCGGCGAATCTGAGCGGTTCGGTAATGCGATCCCGGAGGGGATGACCGTAGTGCCGATCGCCTGCCAGAGCGAAGGGGCTCTCCAGGTGTACATCGAGCCGGTACTGCCCGCGCCGCATCTGGTGGTCGTCGGCCGGTCGCCGATGGCGCACGCGCTCGCCGAGCTGGCGCGGGTGATCGGCTGGCGGGCTGACCTGGTCGACGCGGGCGAGTTTGACGCGGCAGGCGCCGGCGACCGGTCCATGGTCGTCGTGGCCACTCAGGGCCATGGCGACGAGGAAGCGGTCGAGCGGGCGGTGGCGGCCAGCCCGGCCTATGTCGGGCTGGTCGGATCGGCCCGGCGCGGCGCGGCGGTGCTTGGCTACCTGGCCGACCGGGGCGTGCCCAAGGCGCGGCTAGACCACGTCAAGGTCCCGGCCGGCCTTGATCTCGGCCGGACGACGCACGCCGAGATCGCCGTCGCGATCTTGGCCGAGCTCGTGCAACTCCGCGCGGCAGGCGAGCTTCCGGCCGGCGGGGACGCGGTCGTCTCCCCTGGCCAGCACGAGTCCGTTGACCCGGTATGCGGCATGACGGTCCCTGCCGTCCCTGCTAGCCACCCGCTGACGCTCGACGAGGTCACCTACTACTTCTGCTGCGACCGATGCCGCGCGACGTTCGAGTCCAGCCCGGCGTCTTACACCAGGAAAGAGAGCCGATGCTGATCACCAACGACTTCGAGGTCGCGCAGCCGGTCGAGAAGGTATGGCAGTTCTTCGGCGACATCCCCCGGGTTGCCGCGTGCCTGCCAGGCGCGCAGCTCACCGAGGTGCGCGGCGAGGACACCTACGGCGGCACGGTCGCCATCAGGATGGGGCCGGTCAGGCTGCAGTTCGCGGGTACCGCCGAGATCACCGAGCGCGACGAGGCCGCCAAGCGGATCGTCGTGCACGCCGCCGGGGCCGACGAGCGGGGCAGGGGTCAGGCCACCATGGTCGTCTCGGCGACGCTGTCCCAGGCCGGCCGAGGCACCAAGGTCGATGTCAGCCAGGACCTGCAGCTCGCGGGCGCCGCCGCGCAGTACGGGCGGGGCATGATCTCCGACGTCACGGCCGTGCTGATGCGGGACTTCTCTGCCAACCTGGCGAACCAGATCGCCAGCGCCGATCGTGGCGAGTCGCCGGCGCAAGCCGGCAGCGCCGCGCCAGCCGGGGGGCTGGGCATCGGGCTGCGCGCCGCGATGATGGCGCTGCGCCGGGTGTTCCGCCGGTTCTTCGTCCCGTATCAAGCCACGAGCTGAAGGAGAGCGAACCATGGTCTGGTGGTGGATCGGCAACGCGATCCTGCTGCTGGTGGTGCTGCCCGTCGTGATCGCGCTGCTCAACCGCGTGCTCGCGGCCCTTGAGCGGATCAGGGCAGCCTGCGATCACATCCTGGCCGGAGGCGGGGCCCTGGTCGGCGAGCTCGAAGGCGTCCCGTCGGCCCTCGCGGTCACCGACGAGACGATCAAGGCCGTGTCTGTTGGCGCCGTCAGGTACGCGGGTTCAGTCGCCCGCCTGCTCGGCTGAGCGGAGAGGAGCACATCGCCATGCCCGCAGTCGCGTGGACCACGGTGATCATCACCGCGCTCATCGTCGGCATCACCGCCGTAGGCCTGTTGCGGGTGATATTTCACCTGAAGGCCATTAAGGCGACCCTGCGCCAGGTCACCGGCGGCGTCGGCGCGGTGGCCCAGCTCACGAGCACCGTGCCGGACCGGCTGGCCTCGGTGAACGCGAGCCTGAAGCCGGTCAGGGACTTCTGCGAGACAGTCTGAGCAGGAAGGAGGCGACAGGTGACCGCATCAGCCATTGTGCTCGCCAGCGGCAGCACCGCCACCAGCCACTTCGGCTGGATCCTCGGATTCGTCATCGGCGGCGTGATCGTGGTCGTCGTGGTGGCGCTGGTGGCGCCGATCTTGCTGCTGGCCCGCTCGATCGGCCAGGAGGCGCCGCAGATCAACGCCGAGCTGACCAAGGCCGTGCACAACACGGCCGCGCTCGCCGGGCTGCGCACCACGATCGAGCACGCCACGATCATTATCGGCGGCCTCCAGCGAGGCCGCGCGAGGCTGGGAGGTTAATGATGGTGCACAACCTGGCCATCGCGCACACCGAGCAGGTGTTGTGGACGTGGGCGATCGTCGTCGGCTTCGTCGTGGTCCTCGCCGTGGCGGCGCTGCTGAGCCTGCTGATCTACATGGTGAAGGTCATCGATCGCCGGGTGGTGGAGGTGCGCGACACCCTCAAGTCCGCCGCGGCCAACACCGCGGACACCGTGCTGATCGGTCAGGTCGCCGGCGGAGTGGAGGCGGTGCTCGCCGAGGGCCTGCAGCACCACCTGTTCCTTGGCCGGGTGCTAGGAAAGGTGAAGTCCTGATGACCACGCTGGTGATCCTCACGGTCGTCGACATCGTCCTGCTCGTCGCCGGCCTGGCGTTCTACCTGTACTGGGCCGGGTCGCTGCTGGCCCGGGTCGCCACGAACCTGGAAGAGAGCTTCGACGTCGCGGCGACGATCGTCGGCCACGCCAAGCTGATCGGCCCAGGGGTCGAGCACATCAACCGCACGGGCGGCGTGGTGGCCGGGGCACTTCCGCTGCTGTACGGGATGGCCGAGGAGATCGTGACCGACGTGACCCCCGCAGCGGAGCCGCCCGCCGTGGCCGAGCCCTCCAGGCCCGCCTCGGGCCGGCGCCGGTCCCGCCTGCTCGAGTCCGTCGGCTACCCACGCGAAGGTTAGGCTCGGCGATTCTGGGTCCAACCTGCAGGTGATCACAATCCAATTCGCACGTGATTATAATGCGATTCGCATGTGATTGGAATGCAACTCACATGTAATTAACGTGCAACTCGCATGTGATTATGGTGTAACCTATAGAGACTCATCCTGTCATATTTTAACTAAAGCCGAGAGCATCACTCGATGTCATCGATGATGTGGCGGCGGAACAAGGGACGACTCATCTCGGCCAGTCGTGCCCGTGACGGGAGAGTCATGTCTGGTTGGCTACGACGTTCACGGGAATCGGGTGCCGAGCCGGCGGGGAGTCCAGCCCGGCCGGCTCTTGGCTGGCTGGCCAAGGGCGGAACTGGCGCGGTTGCCGCGGTCGCGATGGTGCTCGGCTCCGGCGCCTTCACCCCGGCATCAGGCACGCAGGTTGCCGTGGCGGGCGGTTCAGGCTCGGCCGTCGCGTGGGCGGGCTTCGCAGGGAACGCACAGCACACGGCCGTCGCCAGCGAACCGCCTCAGCCGCTGAAGCGGATCCGCTGGCGGGCGAAGGTCGACTTGGCCCCGGTGCTGCGATCTAAGTCGCTGCTCATCCACTACGGCTCCCCCATGATCACTGCCGCGAACACGGTGCTGGTCCCGACTCGGGTCAGCGCCAAGGCCGGGTTCCGGGTTGTCGCTTACTCCGGGGCTAGCGGCGTGCGGCGCTGGTCGCTTGACACTGATTACCAGTTGCCCGCGGGCTTCAGCGGGCGCCGCCCGATCTATTGGGTGCCTCCGCTGCCCGCTGCCCTGACGCCAAGCGATACCCTCGCCGTGGCCGGCGCGGGCGGGACGGTTCTGATGCGACCGGACGCCAACTCGGCGTCCGGTGCGGTGCGGCGGCTGGTGTTCTACGGTGCGGCTCAGTGGAAGGCGCACCGGTCCGTGTACGACAAGGCGGTGTACATCACCACGCCGCTGACCGCCGGACCGGACGGGTCGGTGTACTTCGGGTTCACCGTGACCGGCGCGACGCCGGCGGACTTGTCCAGCGGGATCGCCCGGATCGATGCCAGCGGTCAGGGCACCTGGATCAGCGCCGCGGCGGCCGCAGGCGACCCGGCGGTCACCGGCGTGGCCTTCAACTGCGCCCCGGCGCTGTCGCCGGCCGACACGACCGTCTACATCACCGTCACCAGCCCCATACCCGGCGTCGTGGGCGCCACCCAAGGCACCCTGGTCGGGCTCGACGCAAGCACCCTCACGCCAGAATTCCACGTCGCGTTGACTGACCCCGGCACCGGCCAGCCGGCCAGGATCTCGCCCGACTCGTCCGCCTCACCGACGGTCGGCCCGGACGGGGACGTTTACTTCGGCGTCCTGGATAACCCGCCCGCGAGCCACTACCTACGCGGCTGGCTGCTGCACTACAACGCCACCTTGACCCAGACCAAGATCCCTGGATCCTTCGGCTGGGACGACACCCCCTCCGTGGTGCCCGCCAGCGCGGTGCCCGGCTACCACGGGACCTCGCCCTACCTGCTGGTGTCCAAGTACAACAGCTACCTCACCGCCGGGCCACACGGAACGCTGCGCATATCCGGGCGCAACAAGATGGCCGTGCTCGACCCCGATTCAAGCCAGCAGGACCCGTATTCCGACGTCCAGGTCATGAAGGTCGTCCAGACCGTCTTGTCGCCTGTCCACGTCCCCGGCGAACCCGCCAGGGTGCGGTACGAGTGGTGCGTCAACTCGGCCGTGGTGGACCTCGCCGACGACTCGGTGTTCGTGAACAGCGAGGCCGGAATCCTCTATCGCTGGGATCTGGCCACCAACACCCTGGCCGATAAGATTTTCCTCAACCACCCGCGGAGCGAGTCCTACACCCCCACCATCGTCGGCCCCGATGGCACCGTCTACGCCATCAACAACGCCACCCTCTATGCCATCGGCCGCTAGCAGGGTTGCCCACTTTGCCGGGCAGGCAGGTGATCAGGCCTCGTCGGGGCCGCGCCGGGCGACCGAGGTGGTGGTCGGGGCGGTGTAGTCGCCGAGCCACTCGTCCTTCCACGTTCTGTCGTACTGCTGGTCGTTGCAGCGTGGCCGGTAGATGGCCGTAAGCTCGGCCGCTATCTGCTCGCGGTGCGGCCGTCCGCCGCCGGGCACCTCGTACCAGGCGACGTGCACCTTCCAGCGGTCGCCGGCCCGGTTCACCCAGCAGGGTGCCTGCGGGTGCCTGAACGGGAAGCGCTCGGCGGACAGGTCGTCACTATGACCGACATAACTGACCGCGTACCGGTCTGGCTTGGACTGCGGATCGGGCTTGTACAAGATCACGAAAACCGCTGGCCGGGGTGGCGGCGTCCACCCGCCGAGCAGCCGCGGCCCCTCGAACGGGTACCCGGCCGCCGAGCCTAGCCGGATCATCCCGCCCAGTCCTCGCCTTCGTCCTCGCTAAGCGCCTCGGCCCGCACTATCGGGCCGTCAGGCAAGCCAGCGCGCGCGGCGGCCTCGGTGAAGTGCCGCGTTGCCTTCTCGATCGCCTCTTCGCGGCTGCCCGCGTGCACGACGAGCTGAGCGCCGTAACGGCTGGTCCCGATCCCGGTCGCGATGCCGTCATAGGGCGCGACGGCATCGGCAAGCTCGACCACTTCCTGGCGGGATAGCGCCCGGCCCGCCTCGGTCTCGAGGCCGACACTCCATCTCACGGCCTGCTCCTCGTCCGTCCGCCCAGCCTGGCTAGATCCTATTCAGGTCAGCGTGGGAAGCAGCGCGGCTAGCTCCTCGAGGCTTTTCAGGTCGCTCCCGTGCAACATCACGTCGACGTAGGGCGCGGCGACCATGATGCCGAGCGCGCTCGCCCCCGCGTGGGGATTCATCCACACGATCCGGTGACTAAGGCGTGAGAGCCGCTCCATCGCGGCGTCCAGTACGCTCGGATCGCCGCGATCGAGGCCGTCTGAGCAGATCACGACTATCCCGCCGCGGCAGAGCCCCCGCCGTCCCCAGCCCTTGACGAACGCCTCGATGCTCGCGCCGATCCTGGTGCCGCCGTCCCAGTCGAACACCGAGCGCGCCGCGAGCTCGAGTGCCGCGTCCGGCTTGTGGTGATCAAGCGCCTTCGTCACCCGGGTCAGCCTGGTGCCGTAGCAGAACACCTCGACCCTGGCTGCCGCACGCTTGGCCGAGTACGCGAACTGGAGCAGGTTGCGCGAGAAGTCGGCCATGGACCCCGACACGTCCAGGATCAAGATCAGCGGACGCAGCCGTGCCTTCCTGCGGCGCCAGTAGAGCGTCGCGGGCTCGCCACCCGCGCGCAGCGATTCCCGGTAGGCCCGGCGCAGGTCCAAGGTGGTGCCACGACGTGCTGGCGCGGTCCGCCTGGTCCGGTGCCTGGGCGGGGTGAGCCGGAGCCTGGCCATGATCCGCCGGATGGCGGCGAGCTCGGCTGGCGTGCACGCGGCGAAGGACTTGTGCCTGAGCGCCTCGACGTCAGATGCCGCCAGGCCGAGCAGCGCCTGCTCACCAGGCTCGCCGGGCGATGGCTCGGTGGCCGGGACGGTGAACACCGCCTGCGACCGTGCGGTCGGGGTGACCAGCGGCGGCGGCAGGTCAGGCGGTGTCGCCTCGTCCCCGAGGAAGTAGCTCCTGAACACCCGGTCGTAGACGTCGATGTCCGCCCGCCTGGTCACCAAGGTGGTGCGCCCGGCCCAGTACAAGTCGGCCAGATCGGCCGGGTCGAGGCTGGCCAGCGCCGTGGCATAGGTGAGCACGTCGCCGGAGCCCGTGGCTAGCCCGGACCGGCGAAGCTCGCCGGCAAAGCCCACGAGCAAGGAGAGGAACGGATAGCTCTCAGGCACCGCTGGCTATCTCGGCGAGGCTCGCCTGGACGAGCTCGAGGTCGTCGCGTTCCTTCAGCACGGCGCCGAGGGTGTCCTGAGCGCTCGCGGGGTCCAGGTCCGTCGCGCCGAGGAAATCCAGCGTCCTGACCCAGTCGATCGTCTCGGCGACTCCTGGAGGCTTGGCCAGGTCGAGCTCGCGCAGCCGGTTGACCGCGGCCACCACCTTGCGTGTCAGCGCGGTGGCTACGCCAGGCGCTCTGACCAGGACGATCTCGACCTCACGCTCGGGCGGCGGGTAGCCGATCCAGTGGTAGAGGCAGCGGCGCTTGAGCGCGTCATGCAGCTCGCGGGTGCGGTTGGACGTGAGGACGACAAGCGGCGGGCTCTGTGCGCTGATCGTGCCGATCTCCGGGATGCTGATCTGGAAATCGGACAACAGCTCAAGCAGGAACGCCTCGAACTCGTCGTCGGCACGATCGATCTCGTCGATGAGCAACACGGCGTCCTCGCCCGCCCTGACCGCCTCGAGCAGCGGTCGTTCCAGCAGGAACCGGGGCCCGAACAGCTTGTCGACCGCGTCGGCATCGGCGACCTGGCGCTCGGACAGCGCCCTGATGTGCAGCATCTGGCGGGCATAATCCCACTCGTACAGCGCCTGGTGGGTGTCGATGCCCTCGTAGCACTGGAGCCTGATCAGCTTGCGGTCAAGTACCGTGGCGAGCACCTTCGCCACCTCGGTCTTGCCGACCCCGACCTCACCCTCGAGCAAGATGGGGCGATGCAGCCGCAAGGCCACGAACAACGCGGTGGCCAGGCCACGATCGGCAAGATAGCCGCCGTGTCGCAGGGTATCTGTGAGCTCATCGACGCTCTGCGGGCAGTTCGCGTGCGGTGATTCTCCTCGGGTCATCCTCGTCGGGGCGCCGGTTACTGCGCGCCGGACCGCGCCGGACCGAGCACCAGGTCGGCGACGCTGCCCGCGCCCGAGTTGAGCTTGCCCTCGCGCCTGAGCGTCTCCTGCCACGCCGACCGCAGATCGCCGTCGGAGCCCGCCATGCCGTCGAAGCCGACGTGCTGCATGCTCTTGCACGACTTCTGTGTCCCGAAGGACTCCTCGAGGTCCGCCCTGCTCTGGCCCTGCCCGCTCCAGACCGCGCGCAGGACCTCAATGACCTCTTTGTCCGGCTGGCTCATCTCGGGGCGTTCTCCTGGCGCGTGCGGCTGCTACTCCTGATTCGACTGTAGTTGCTGCGGGCACCGTGGGCGAGATCGGATTAAGAGTTCGGTTATCGGTGCCGGCTTTCAGAGTTCTTCCGGCGCGATCCCCGTTGCCGCGCGCCTCGGCGTGGCCGCCGCGAGCGCCGCGAGCGCCGCCGGCGGCGTGCTGACCCGCTGGATCAGCCCGCGGTTCTCTGCCTTGAGCAGGCCGACGCTCACCATCTTGTCAAGCTGGGCGACGAGATGGTCCCAGAAGCCGTCCACGTCCAGCAGGACGACCGGCTTGGCGTGCAGCCCGATCTGTGCCCAGGTCGTCACCTCGGCGAGCTCCTCCAGGGTTCCGAGGCCACCAGGCAGCGCGATGAAACCGTCGGACAGGTCATACATGAGCTGCTTGCGCTCGTGCATCGATCGCACCTGGTGCAACTCGGTGAGCCCGGTGTGCGCCACCTCGACGCTGAACAGCCCGACGGGGATGACGCCGACGACCCGGCCGCCCGCCTTGAGCGCCGCGTCGGCTACCTCGCCCATCAGGCCGACGCTACCGCCCCCGTACACCAGGTCGATGCCCGCGGCGGCGACAAGCGCGCCCAGCGACTTCGCGGCGTCGGAGTAGGCCGGGTCCGCCGGCATGGATGAGCCGCAAAAAACGCACAGTGCCCGGATCGCAACCATAGTCCGATCAACCTACCCCGTGCCCCGGCGGCGACCAGGCATTGCTAGGCGCTCGGCCGAGCCTGCGGGGCCGGGTGACGCGCACGCGCGAGGCGACCGGAATCGCTTACAACCGGCGTAACCCGCACAACGTCGTTATTGTCGCCCCATGCAGGATGCACTTGCGGTAGTGCGTAGTAAAGGACACCAGCCATGACCTCGTCCCACTTGCCATCCAGAATTGCCTCGTACCGGCGAGCGTTCGCCGCGGCTGCGGTCGTTGGCATCGCCGCCCTTGTCGCGGGCTGCGGTTCATCCGGGTCTCCGTCGGCGCCCGCCACGACGGTTACCGTGACCGCGACGCCCAGCGTCTCGAGCAGCCCTAGCCAGGCCACGACGAGCGCGCCGCCGACGCAGTCGGCAACGCCCGCGGGCCCCGCCGCGTGCGTCACCAGCGACCTGCGGATCAAGCCAGGGCTCGGGCAGGGCACCGCGGGCAGCGTGTACGTTAACATCGACTTCACGAACATCGGCACGGCCACGTGCACGCTCTACGGCTACCCCGGCGTCTCGCTGGCTGGCGGCAGCCCGATCGCCCAGATGGGCCTGGCGGCGGTCGAGGATCCGGCCACGCCGCGTGAGCTCGTGACGCTCGCGCCAGGCGCGGTCGCCAACGCGCTGCTGCAGATCGTGGACGCGCAGAACTTCCCCACAAGCAGGTGCCACCCAGCGACGTCCACGTTCTTGCAGGTCTACCCGCCAAACCAGACCACCTCGGTCTACCTGACGTATCCGACGACCGCCTGCCTCAAGCCGGTCCACTTGCTGACGATCCAGGCTGTCAGGCCGGGCTCTGGCGGTTGACCGGTGCCGGCCTGGTCGGCTGGCAGCAGTCAGCCGACCAGGTCGGGCGGGGCCTGCGTGGTCTGCTGGATGATCGCCTGAGCGAGGTCGGGCAACCGGAACTGATTGGCGCGCGCGTACTTGCGCAGCCGGTCGAACGCCTCGTCTGGCGCGAGCTTCCATCGCTCCGCCAGGATCCCCTTGGCCTGCTCGATCACGATCCGGCTGGTCAGGGCGGCCTGGAGCTGGGCGATCGACCTCTCCTGGCGCCGGAGCTCATCGGATAGGACGATGCCAGCCCCGGCGGCGTCAGCCAGCGAGCAAGCCAGGTGGATGCCCGTGGCGTCAAGCACGGTCTCGCTCAGCAGCGCCAGCGCGCCGGTGACGTCGGATCGCGATCTAACCGGGATGACGGTGACCGAGCCGAGTCCGGCTAGCAAGGCCGCCCTCGTGAACTCCGGCCACCGCCTGGTGTCCGAGCTCAGGTCCGCGACGGTGATCAGCTGGCCGGTGGCCAGGCACTCTTGCCACGGCCCGGTCGCGGCGCCAAGCGAGTCGTCGGCAAGCTGATGGCCCAGGTCGTCCGACCAGGCGAGCCGTGCGGCGCTGGTGGCAGGGGCCTCCGCGAAGACGATGGCCGCACAGCGCGCGCCCACCAGGCCGACGCAGTGACGGCAGAGAACCGCGAGATACGACTCGATGTCCAGATCCCTGGCCAGCGTCTCGAACAGCCCGGCGAACGCCGTCGCGACATCTGCCCCACGTGCCGATTCTGACATCATCTCTCTTAGCAGTCGAACCCTGGTGGCCAAGCCTGGTGTGCGAGCAACGGTGGTCGCGATGCCGGTCCTTATATGGTTTCACCTCGGGGCCGCAGTCGCCCGGGCAACAGCGACACATTTGGCCATTGGCTGGTTTGTAGCGCTTGTATCGCTGTTAACGGCGGTACACGGCGTGATAAGGGGAGGTTTCCGCATCGGCGGCGCGGACCTGGCGCTCACCGGCAGGGGTCAGCGGCAGCGCTCTTGGGCGCCTGCGCCTCGAGCTCGGCTTTCGCCGCGAGCAGGCCCCGCAGCTTCTGCGGGCTGACCGTCGGATATCGAGGGTCGATCTCGATCAGGGTGTGGGCGAGGACCCCGGCGGCGCAGATGCGCGCGAACCACTTCCTGTCAGCTGGTATCACGTACCAGGGCGCCCAGCGGGTGCTGGTGGCCGACAGCATCGCCGAGAAGGCCTTCTGGTAGTCGGCCCACCACTCGCGCTCCCTGATGTCGGCGGCCGAGAACTTCCAATTCTTATCGGGCACGTCGATCCGCTTGAGGAACCTGACCCGCTGTTCCTCCTCGGACAGGTTCAAGAAGAGCTTCACGACCTTGAACCCGTTGTCGGTCAGGTAACGCTCCCAGTCGTTGATCTCCCTGTAGCGCCGGTCCCACACCCCGTTGCCCCGCGCCTGGGCCGGCAGTCGCTGGCGGTCGAGATTCTCCGGGTGAACGCGCACCACCAGGACTTCCTCGTAGTGGGAGCGATTGAAGATCCCGATCTCGCCCCGCGCGGGCAGCCGGCGAACGTAGCGCCACAGGTAGTCGTGGTCGAGTTCCTCAGCCGATGGCACCTTGAAGCTGCTGACGCGCACGCCCTGCGGGTTCATCCCGTTCATCACGTGCCGGATGGTGCCGTCCTTGCCTGCCGCGTCGAGCGCCTGCAGGCACACCAGGACCCCGTAGGTTTGCTGCGCGGCCAGCCGCGCCTGGTAGTCCGCCAGCAGTTCGATGCCTGCCCGCAGCAATTCGACGCCGTCCGCCTTCTTCACCTGGCTCGGCTTGTACCGCGGGTCGAAGTCCCTGGCCAGGTCCACCTTCGAGCCCGGCTTAACCCGGAGCGGGCCAATGAGCTCCGTGATCCGCTCTGCCCTCGTATCGGCCATGACTAGACCTTTCCCCGTGGATAGCCCCGGAATTCGCGAAGCGGCATGCGCGTATCCTGAGGCGATGCCTGGCCTCCTTCCGTCGGCCTGATGATGGCCACGGTCTTGATCACCGGCGCCGCCGGGCGGATCGGCGGCATGCTCAGGCCGCGCCTGGCGGCTCCTGACCGGGTGCTGCGGCTGCTGGACCTGACCGCGCTAGCCGCTGGGCCTGGCGAGGAGGTCGTGCAGGCAGACATCACCGACATGGCCGCCATGACAACGGCCTGCGCGGAAGTCTCGGCCGTCATTCACCTGGCTGGCATTAGCAACGAGGCGCCGTGGGAGCACGTCGCAGCGGCCAACATCCACGGAACCTACGTGGTGCTCGAGGCGGCCCGCCGCGCCGGAGTGGGCCGGGTGATCTTCGCCTCGTCCGGCCACGCCGTCGGGTTCATTCCGAGGGCGGCGTTCCCGGCGGCTGACTACGCATTCCCCGCACCCGACACCTACTACGGGGTGTCGAAGGTGGCAGGGGAGGCGCTGGCGTCCCTGTACCACCACAGGTATGGCATGGACGTCATCTGCGTCCGCATCCTCACCTGCGCGGACCGGCCGCGGACGGTGCGCGCGCTGGCGACATGGCTGTCTCCCGATGACGCCGGGCGGCTCTTCGAGGCATGCCTGACGGCCAGCGAGCCGGGGTTCCGCGTGATCTACGGCGTCTCCCGCAATGCCAGTGGTGGCTGGGCGAGCCTGGCCGAGGCCTCATCGCTCGGCTACCAGCCGCGCGATGACTCTGAGCCCTTCGCTGCCGAGGTGCTGGCCGAACAGGGGCAGCCTGACCCCGGTGACCCGGTGCACGCCTTCCTCGGCGGAGAGTTCTGCCTGCCGTCGCTCGACGCCAGTGAGGTCACATGACAGTGATCACGTCGATGTCTGCGCGGGCCTACCGGTTGCGCATGCCGGTGCCGTGGGGACCGGGCCGGGAACACCAGCACCTGATCGTCTGTGACCTGGTGGCTTCCGACGGCGCCACAGGGACCGGGTTCACGTGGACCGTGGATGCCGGAGCGCGGGCGGTCCTCGCGATGCTCGACGATGACTGCCGGCCGGTGATCGAGGGCGGCACGGCTGCCCCCGAGGTTGCCTGGGATCGGTTGCGGTGGCACCTGCGCGAGGCGGGAGCTGGCATCGCCACGCTGGCGATGGCCGCGGTGGACATCGGCCTGTGGGACCTGCGCGCCAGGGTCGCCGGCCTGAGCCTGGCCGACCTGATCGGCAGGCGCAGGGACCAGGCGGGGGTATACGCAAGCGGCGTCAACAGGCACCTGCCACTTGACGAGCTGACCGACCAGGTCAGCCGGTGGGTCGCGGCCGGCCACAGCCGAGTGAAGATCAAGGTCGGATTGCCGAGCCTGGCCGAGGACGTCGAGCGGGTCGCCGCTGTCCGCCGCGTCATAGGCCCGGATCGGCAGCTGATGGTCGACGCGAACCAGCTCTGGGATCTCCCGACGGCGCGACGCGCCGCCAAGCTCCTGGCCAGGTTTGACATCTACTGGCTAGAAGAGCCGCTGCCCGCCCATGACACCCGCGGGTACGCTGCGCTGCGGTCCGCCATCGACATCCCGGTCGCGGCCGGGGAGAGCCTGTTCACCGAGGCCGAGTTCGGTGCGTTGCTGGCATCGCGGGGCTGCGACTTCATCCAGCCGAACGTGTGCCGCGTCGGTGGCATCACGCCTTTCCTGCGGATCGCCGCCCTGGCCAAGGCATTCAGCACCCCGGTCATGCCGCATCTGCTGCCGGACATCTCTGGCCAGCTCGCCCTCTGCCTGCCGCTGCCCGCGCTGGTCGAGGACATTGACCAAGGCTCATTCGCCGCTCTCGGCGCGCTGGCGCGACCAGCTGGGGTCTCCGTGCAGGGCGACCGCCTGCACATGCTGCCGGGCCTCGGCCACGGACTCGCCTTCGCTCCGCGCACGGCCGAGACGATCTCCTGATCGTCAG
>JASIBM010000047.1 GCA_030045175.1 Streptosporangiaceae bacterium
TCCACCAGCCGCTCGAACGGCACGTCCTGACGATCCAAGGCGCCCAGCCAGAACTCCCGCACCCGCCCGAGCAGTTGCGTGAACTCCGGATCACCGGACACATCCGTGCGCAGCACCAGCGTGTTCACGAAGAACCCGACCAGGTCATCAAGCGCCGCATCCGACCGCCCGGCCACCGCGGTGCCGACCGGGATGTCCTCCCCCGCGCCCAGTTTCGACAGCAGCACCGCCAGCGCGGCCTGCACCACCATGAACAAGGTCACGCCCCGCTCCCGGGCCAGCCCGGCCAGCCCGGCATGCACCTGCGCCCCGACGGCCAGCGGCACGGTGTGCCCTCGGCGCCCAGGCACCACCGGGCGGGGCCGGTCGGCGGGCAGGCTCAGCTCCGGCGGCGCCCCGGCCAGCGCCCGCCGCCACCACCCCACCTGCTCCGCCAGCAAGCTGCCCGGATCATCTTCCGAGCCGAGCAGGTCCCGCTGCCACAACGCGTAATCGGCGTACTGCACCGGCAGCGGCGCCCAGCCCGGCTCCCGGCCGTCCACCCTGGCCGCGTACGCCACCGACAGATCCCTGGCCAGCACCCCGCCCGACCAGCCATCGGTCGCGACGTGATGGATCACCACCACAAGCACGTGCACCAGGGGACCTAGCGCCAGCAGCCGGGCCCGCACCGGCACCCGCGCCATCAGGTCAAACACCCCGGCCGCCACCGCCCCGATCGCCGCCGCCAGCTCCTCATCCCCGGACACCACGGTCACCGGCAGGCCCCAGCCCAGCTCCCCCAGCTCCAGCACCCGCTGATACGGCTCCCCGCCCTCGGCGGGGAAGACGGTGCGTAGCACCTCATGCCGGGCGATCACATCACCAAGCGCCGCCTCCAGCGCCCCGGCATCAAGCTCCCCCTCCAGCCGCACCGCCACCGGAACGTTGTAAGCCGCGCTCGGGCCCTCCATCTGGGCGATGAACCACAGCCGCTGCTGGCCGAACGACAACGGCACCCGCGCCGGGCGTTCCCGCCGCCCCAGCGGCAGCCGGGCCGGGCCCGCCTGGCCCAGCCACCCCGCCAGCCCGGCGGGGGTCGGCGCCTCGAACACCGCCCGCATCGGCACCTCGGCGCCCAGCGCCACCCGGACCCGGCTGGCCAGCCGCACCGCCAGCAGGGAGTGCCCGCCGAGGGCGAAGAAATCATCCTGCGGCCCGACCGCGTCCAGGCCCAGCACGTCGGCGAACAGGCCGCACACGATCTCCTCAGCGATCGTCTGCGGCCCCCTGCCGTCACCAGCCGCGACCGCGGCGTAGTCGGGGGCGGGCAGCGCGGCCTTGTCCACCTTCCCGTTCGCCGTCAGTGGCAGCGCGTCCAGCACCATGATCACTGCGGGCAGCATGTACTCCGGCAGCCGCCCCGCCGCGTACTGGCGCGCCGCATCGGCCAGCCCCTCGTCCCCATCGGCGCCGGCGGGGACGATATAGCCGACCAGCCGCTTGCCGCCGGGGGCATCCTCGCGGACAGCCACCGCAGCCCGCGCTACCTCCGGGCAGGCGGCCAGCACCGCCTCGACCTCGCCAGGTTCCACCCGGAACCCGCGGACCTTGACCTGGTCATCGGTTCGCCCGCAGAACACAAGCACCCCGCGCGCGGTCCACTTCACCAGGTCCCCGGTCCGGTACATCCGCTCCCCCGCACCGAACGGACAGGCCACGAACCGCTCCCCGGTCAGCCTCGCCCGCCCCAGGTACCCGCGCGCCAGCCCCGCCCCGGCCACGTACAACTCCCCCGCCACCCCGGCCGGCACCGGGCACAGCCACCCGTCAAGCACGAAGGCCCGGGTATCGGCAATCGGCCGGCCGACCGGCACCCCGCCGCCATCCAGGTCCGCTGCCCGCACCGCCCAGGTAGCGGTGAACGTGGTGTTCTCCGTCGGCCCGTAGCCGTTCAGCAGCCGCACCCCGCCAGCCCGCTCAAGCACAGCCCGGCACGCCGGCACCGGCAGCACGTCCCCCCCGGCCAGCAGGCACCGCAACCCCGCGAGCGCCCCCGCATCCACCTCTGCCACCTGGCCGAACAAGCCCGCCGTCAGCCACAGCACGCTCACCCCCTCAGCGGCCAGGAACCCGGCCAGTTCCCCGGCCGACAGCACCCCCCGCGGGGCGATCGCCAGCCGCGCGCCACCGGCCAGGGCACCCCAGATCTCGAAGGTAGCGGCGTCAAACGAAACCGACGACAGCAGCGCAACGACATCACCACCGCGCACCTCGAGGTACCCGTTATCCCGCACCAGGCGGTCAACAGCGCGGTGGGTGACCGTCACCCCCTTCGGCGTCCCCGTGGACCCCGAGGTGTACATCACGTACGCCGGATGCTCGGGCAGCAGCCTGCCCGCTCCACCGCCATCGGCGTCAATGCCGGCCATCCCGGCCAGCCCCTCGGTTCCTGGCACCAGCACCGCCACCCCGGGCAGCGCCCGCAGGCCGTCCGCCGCCTCCGCAGCGGAGATCACCGCTACCGGGCCCGCGTCCGCCAGCATGGACGCGATCCGGCCGGCCGGGTACCCCGGATCCACCGGCAGGTAGGCCGCGCCCGCCTTCAGCACCGCCAGCAAAGCGGTGATCAGCGCGGCGGACCGGTCCATTACCACCGCCACCACCGTCTCCGGTCCCGCTCCCGCCGCCACGAGAACCCGGGCTAGCCGACTCGCCGCCGCGTCCAGCCACGCGTAGCTCACCACGCCACCGCCGCACGACAGCGCCACCGCATCCGGCACTCGCGCCGCAACCACCCCGAACAGCTCCGGCACCGTAACCGCCGCAACCCCGCGGGCAGTGTCATTCCAGCCCCGCAGCACCTGCAGCCGCTCCGCGTCGGACATGATCTGCGCGTCACCCACGTGCCCGCCGGGCTCAGCCCGTTCCGCCCAGCCCAGGATCCTACGGAAACGGCAGCATATATCTCGCTCTGATGTTTTATCGTAAAGGTCAGGATTAACCTCTACCGCGACCTGCATGCTGCCGGCTGCCGCACTGCCGTACACGGCAATGCGAACGTCACTGACCGGCGTGCTTATAACACTATGCGGAGTGACGGAACAATCACCGAACGTCATGTAATCGAACGCCATGATGTTGACGACCACGCTGAAGAGCGAGTCGTTATCCGGGAGTCGCAGGTCCCTCCGCATATCCTCGAACCGGTACCGCTGATGCTCCAGTGCGTGGCCTACCGTCCTGGACACCTGGCGCGTCAGATCATCTAGAGAGGTTTCATGAGAGACGCGAAGACGGATGGGCAAGACATTAGCCGTCATTCCAGGAATCGCACGCTGCCGCCGCCCTGACCGGCCAAGGACGGCAAGGCCCAGAACCATATCTTCTTCGCCAGTCCACCGATGCAGGTAAACAGCCACGGCCGCCATAAGAAATCCGCTCAGACTCGTCCGGGCGCGGCGGGCCGCCGCGTTCAGGCGAGTAATATCCTCCGGGCTGAGATCCAGGACATTCTGCGTCGGCAGTCGCGGTATCCGCCGCTCCTGCCGACCGCTTATACTGGCTGCTCTCGGGACGCCCGACAGAGCATTAAGCCAGAATTTCTGGTCGTTCTTGAACTCCGGAGAGTTCCGGTACCGCGCATCGCTAGCCAGCAGCACGGAAAGGGGTTCCAGCGCGCCGTCGGCAGATGAGCGGCCGGCCAGCAACAACGTGTAAATCCGAGCCTGCCGGACAGCGAAAATCGAAGCACTGAACCCGTCCAGGGCAATATGATGGGTGCGATAATACCAGAAGAACTTTCTCGGCCCGGCCTGGAACAAAGCCATCGCGAAGAGGCAGTCCCCGAACTCGACAGGGCACCGCATGTCCTTCTGCATCCATTCCCTGGCCGTGGCATGCGGGTCTTCAGCGTCACTGACGTCAAAAAAGTCAAGCTGCCAGTCGCCTGATTCATGAATATACTGTAGCGGCAGCTCACCATTCTCCCTAAGCCGGATACGAAAAGCCTCGGCCTCGCGAATGGTAAGCCGCAGGGCCACCTCGAACAGGTCGACGTCCAGGTCACCGTCGATCTCCAGGTACTCACCGACATTGTAAAGCGAAGTATCAGGAGCAAGCTTCTGGGCATGCCAGATCTCAAGCTGCCCGGTCGTCAGATCCTGGCACTCACCATCAGATGTAGGCATCTTTCCATTCCGAACACTCGGATTGAACGGGCTGGGTTCGCGAAAGGCTCAGAGTGCCATAAATGCCAGTGTCACGTTATGGCCGCCGAAGCCAGACGAGTTGCTGAGTGCCGCTGCGGGCCACGGCGCCGTGCGCAACTCGCATGCCTCCGCGGCGATGTTAATACCGGTCGCGATGATTTCATCGTCAGGCTCTTCCAGATTGATCGTCGGTGGTGCCATGAAGTCCCGCAGCGCACAGATCGCCGCGACTGCCTCAATGGCACCGGATCCGCCCAGCAGGTGGCCAGTCATTGACTTGGTAGCGGACACGACCATCCCACTGACTGCATTGCCGATCGCCTGCGAGATGGCCATTGCCTCCGCGACGTCGCCCACCAGAGTTGACGTCGCATGCGCATTGATGTGGACAACGTGTTCCGGTGTAATATCCGCGTCGGCGAGGGCCTGCTGGATTGCCATAACAACCCCGGCCCCATTGGGAGCAGCCTTCGCCACATCGTACGCGTCTGCTGAGTACCCCACGCCGGCCGCGACAGCCACAACGTCAGCTCCCCGCCTCGCGGCATGTTCGGCGGATTCAAGTACCACCACGCCCGCGCCTTCGCCTAGCACGAAACCATCTCTGGCCTTGTCGAATGGCCTTGAGGCCCGTTCGGGATCGTCATTGCGGCGGGAAAGGGCGCGCATCGCGCCAAACATGGCGAAAGTCATCGGAATGATAGCCGCCTCGGCCGCGCCTGCGACCACCACATCCGCGCGGCCAGAGCGGATCATGTCTATGCCATACCCGATCGCCTCCGCGCCCGAGGCGCACGCGCTGACCGGCGCGTGGACACCGGCGCGCGCGCCAAGCTCAATGCCAATCCAGGCTGCCGTGCCATTGGCGATGAACATCGGCACGGTGAACGGCGAGACCCGCCGCCAGCCCTGCTTCCTTAGGATGTCGTGTGCATCGAGTATCGCCCCCAAGCCACCTAGACCGGTGGTGATGGACACGCCAAGGCGATCCGACTCCACCGCCGGCGCGCCGGCGTCTTGCCACGCCTGCCTGGCGGCGATCAGCGCTAGCTGCTGAGAGCGGTCCATGCAGCGCAGCTGGCCCGAGGGAATCATCGCCCCTGGGTCAGTCCTGACCGGGGCAGCGATGCGTACCGGGAGCTCATCCGCCCAGCTTTCGCTTAGCGTGCACACCCCGGACTTACCTGCCAGCAGCGCGGCCCAAGTTGAGGCTACATCTTCCCCCAACGGGGTTATAGCGCCTAGGCCGGTCACCACGACACGCCCTGCGCACTGGCTCATGTGGCCGGCACTTCGGAAGCAGAACTCTCCATGCCAAGCCCAGCGCCTGAAGCCTGCACGCGGTGCACATAGCTGACGACGTCCTGGACAGTCCTGAGATCCTTCAGCGCATCATCGGGAATCTCAACGTTAAATTTCCCCTCCGCAGCAATGATTATCTCGACCATCCACAGCGAGCTGATGCCCAGGTCGTCGACGATGTCCGCCTCGCGGGTCACCAGGCTCGCAGATACCCCGCCTACCTCCACGAGAATTTCCGCCAGGCGGGCGAAGATTTCATGCTCGGTCATCGCCATCGTTCCTTAACTCCTCGGCTATAGGTCCAGCGCAGCTCAAGTCACACATGTCAGCTCTGGCCAGCGCAGCAACGTGGCGCCCCAGGTAAGACCGCCGCCGAATGCGGTGAGCACCACACGGTGCCCCGGGCGCAGCGCTCCGCATTCCAGGCCGTAGCCCAACGCAAGTGGAATAGACGCCGCTGCCGTGTTCCCCACCTGGTCTATATTGCTCAGGCATCGCTCCATGGGAATGTCCAAGCGGCTGGCGACAGCTTCCAGGATGAACTGATTGGCTTGATGGCACACCAGCAAGTCGACCGCGGAAACAGGCCACTCCGCTAGTTCGAGTACCCGAGTCGTCGATGCGACAATAGTAGCCACCGCCTTTCGGTAAACCGCCTTTCCATTCATCGCAAAATATCGATCCGATTCGTCTCTCCCAGCTCCAGGGCCCGGTCGCCGCGATCCCCCGTCCGGAATCATTATCAGGTTGGCGCCGCGACCGTCGCTGCCGAGCGAAAAGGGGCCAAGCGCGCCCAGTTCATGGACATTTCCAGCCCGAAGTACCACCGCGCCAGCGCCGTCGCCGAAGATCGCCCTTGTGGTACGGTCACGGGGGTTCAAGATAGAGGTGAATACGTCAGCTCCTATCACGAGCACCCGGTCCGCGATACCTGCGGCGATCAAGCCGGCCCCGTTAGCAAGCGCATATACGAAACCTGAGCAAACCGCAGCCACGTCGAAGGCAGCGATCACGTCCAGACCCAGCCTGGTCGCCACCTCGGGTGCGGTCGCCGGGCAATGGTAGTCAGGAGTCGATGTCGCAAGTATCAACGCGTCCACCGCTGCAAGATCGGCAGATTTGAGTGCACGCTGGCCGGCTTCGACGGCTAGTTCGGAGGTTGCCATGCCCGCATCGGCAACATGACGGTGAACTACACCCGTCCTACTCCTTATCCACTCATCCGAAGTATCGAGCACCGCCGCGAGCTGGTCATTCGTAACGACGTTCGGAGGTGTCCACCAGCCAAGGCCGCAAACAACTGCTGCTCGCGTAGCAAGGGCCATCTTGATCCCGGTTCCGTATCTAGATCCCGATCTCGCATCTAGTATGAATGGTTATCGGCCTTTTTTCATCCCGCGTTGTTCAACTGGCACGCTGCCGCAGTTGCACGCCACTATGACCAGTGTTCTATAAGTTTCTGAGTCCGTCCCATCCAGCAGGCTGAACGCTCGGGCAGGACAACTGGAGGTGCCGATGCATCAGGCACAGCCGATCAAGACAGTGCCTGTCGGACCTCTCCCCGAGGCCTTTGACATCGCTAAAGCCCGCGCTGGGATAGAATGGGCTACGGCCCCTAATAAAACTGGATTCTGGCTGGTGTCAGATTACACGCTAGCCAGGCAAATCCTCTCCGACCGGCGCTTCCGCCGGAGCGATGCGGTTGGCCGGCACGTCCCGAACATCATCTCCAATAATTCAGCGCCGGACGCGATAATTAGCCTAGACGGCGCAGCGCACGCACGCATACGCCGTCTAGTGGCCCCGTCGTTCACGGAGCGCAAGATCGCGGAGCTAGCTCCATTCGTCACACGATCGGTGGAGGATCTGCTCGACGGACTCGAAGCTCACCACGCTCCCGCCGACTTTGTGTCGCAGGTTTCCTCCCCACTCCCTTTCGGCGTACTCTGCCATATTCTCGGAGTGCCGCCTGAAGACCGGGAAATCTTTGGCTCGTGGGTGAACATACTGTTCAGGCTTGAGGACAACACTGCGGACAGCCGACAGCAAAGCATCGCCCTGGTGCGGTACATGAAGCGGGTGGTGGCCGAGAAGAGGCAGGCCCCTTCGGCCGACCTCATCGGCCAGCTGATCAGGTCGGCGGAGGGTAAGGGCAGCGCTACAGATCATGAGATAGTGACGCTTAGCCTTTCACTGCTGATGGCCGGATTCGAAACTACGGTTGACCAGATTACGCTTTGCGTGCTGACCATGATGCTCGATCGGCCATTGATGAAGAAGCTAAAAGGTGCCTCGGCAGTTATCCCTCATGTTGTCGAGGAATTTCTTCGAATTAACCCCACGGTCTATATGACTTTCCCCCGCATGACGACCGAACGCGTCCAGATCGGCGGTGTTACCATCCAGCCAGGCCAACTAGTAGCAGTATCAATCATGCGCGCCAACCGAGATCCGTCAGTCTTCAGCCCGGCAAATGAAGTTACCCTTGAAGAGTCCCATTCCGCGCATCTCACATTCGGCCACGGCGTGCATCGTTGCCTAGGTGCCCCACTGGCGTTCCTGCAACTGACGACGGTACTCACGGCGGTGGTGCGAAGATTTCCGAACCTGTGGCTCGCCGAAGATCCGAGCTCGCTGGCGTGGAAGACCGGAATGGCGACACGGGGACTCAGTCAGATGTACGTCACCTGGTAGCGGCCGCTCAGCCTGCCACCTCTACCGGGAGCAACCGCCGGAGGCCAGGATTGACGTCGATGTCGTCTTGTCCCTCGTCGTCGCCACATACCACGAGGCTGAGCAGCTTACCGTCCTCCTCGAACAGCATCGCGCGCTCACGAAGCCAGCAGAACCTTGCCTCAAGATCGCCGCGGCCATCAGCCCAGTCGGCCGCGATCTCCTCCTCCTTGCCAGGCGATGACAGCATGCGTACCAGGGCGCTCATTGGCCCGTCCGCCTGGTGGACTACGGACTTCCCCGACCGTGAGTCCACTATGCGCCATCCTGTCGTCTCCGCGCCCTCTAGGCGCAGCTCGCGCGGCGCGCCATCCTGCCATGCCGCTTTCCACTCGTCTACCAGCTTCGTCAGCCGCGCGTGCCACTGGATCGCGCCCAGCGCGTACGGCGACATGTTGTGGTCAGCAAAGAAATAGGCGAGCTGGCTAAGCGCTTCGGGCCCGAAGGGATAAGTCAGTTCGTAGTTGTCCATCGGATGCAGGTCAAGGCCGTACTCTTCGCGCTTGTCAAAATAAGGGCTGAACCGGTCGAACCGAACCATGGAAACGCCGCTTGGCGGATACAGGTGAGTGAGCCGGGGAATGTCCCTGGCATAGCCCTCGAAGACGGTTGTCTCTTCCCCGGGAAAGCCGATAAGCAGATTCCAGTTCGGAGTAATGCCCAGCTCGACGCAATTCTTGAGGAACTGCAGGTTCATGAATGCTGTTGTGCCTTTAGCCATCAGCTTCAGGGTCGAGGTTGCCAGGGCTTCGATGCCAGGCTGGACGACGTGCACGCGGGCAGCAACCATCCGGTTCAGATCCCGGCGGCTGAGGGGGAGTTTCACCTCATAGAAAATCGAGATATCGGGGGGCGGGGCGAGTCGCTCGAATACCTTAGCCGGGTAACTGCGCGGCATTATGTTGTCGGTGCAGGTCAGTACCGGATAGCGGTCGGTGAAGCCGAACAGCCAGGTGAATTGCTCTATGGCAAGTTCTGGGGACATCGAGCGATAACCCATGCTCTGTCCATTCAGGCCGCAGAAGGTGCAATGAGAACGTTCGCCCCACCAGCAGCCGCGTGACGTCTCGAAGGGCAGTACTGGTATAGCTGTTCCGCTGCGCTCCAGGTCTCTATGGTCGTCGAGCGCCCGGGTAAAGCTATCATAGTCCGGTCGGCACACGTCATTGATATCATGCTCGCGGCCGAGCGCATCCCGGGCCTCGGGGCTTCGGCAATTTCGCCTCGACACTATTCCAGGAATCGCGTCTGCCGCCTGCTGGTTACCGTCAAGTACGCATCGAACAAATGC
>JASIBM010000048.1 GCA_030045175.1 Streptosporangiaceae bacterium
GCCTACCTCCCGATGCTGGCCTCGAGCTCGGCCAGGCCGCTGACGTCGACGCAGTTCATGCCCCTGACCGAGACGATGACAAGCAGGATGCCCGCGCAGGCCCGGCAGCGCACCACGGTGCCTGGCGCCTGCCGGTAGACCAGGGTCTCGGCCACCGGGCCGGTCGCGCCGCAGGCCGCGCACGTGTGCACGATCTCGGTCATCTCGGCGCCGAAGACATCCTCAAGCAGGCCGGCGATCGCGTTACCGTCCAGTGCTTCCATCGGTGTCCTCCATTCCCGCGGTGTCCTCCATTCCCGCGGTGTCCGCCATGAGCACGGTGTCCTCCGCCACCGGGGCTCAGGCCCCGCCGAAGCGCTCGGTCTTGACCCGCGCAGGCGGATACCCGAGCGCGACGAGAGTGTCGGCGACTGTCTCGACAAAGCTGGTCGGCCCGCAGACGAACGCGATCGGGCCCTGCCGGACGGGCCACACCACCTCGGCGAGCAGGGCAGCGTTGAGGCGGCCGGAGTAACCGGTCCAGCCGGGCGGCTGGCTGCGAGTCAGCGTGTAGATCACCCGCACGTCGTCCGCGTACTTGTCGAGCTCGTCGCGGTAGATCAGGTCGGGCAGCGAGCGAGCAGAGTAGAGCAACCGCGTCGGGACCGTGCTTGCGATCCGCTCGCGATGCCGCAAGATCGATCGCAGCGGAGCTACCCCCGACCCGCCGGCGACCAGGAGCAGCGGGGAGGCGTCGCCAGGATCCCACACAAAATAACCGCCAACGGGGCCGCGCAGTTCTAGCTCGTCACCCGCGCGAAGCTCTTGCGTCAGGTAGGGCGATACCTCCCCGTCGTCCAGCCGTTCCACCGTGATCGTGATGGGCTCGCCAGGGGCGGATGAGATCGAGTACTCCCGCTCGGCGGTGTAGCCGTCCTCGGCGGTCAGCCGGACGTCCAGGTGCTGCCCGGGCCGGTGACCAGGCCAGTCCTGGACGGCGAGCTCGATCGTGCGGACCGACGCCGTCTCGGTCGTGACCTCGGTGACGGTAGCGACCTGCCAGGTCAGTCGCCCGCGTACCGCTGTTCCCGCCATGGGTCTCCGTACATGTGATAGCCGTAGTTCTCCCAGAAGCCTGGCTGGTCGCTGTCGAGCAGTTCAAGCCCGCGCACCCACTTCGCGCTCTTCCACAGGTAAAGGTGCGGGACGAGGAGCCGCGCCGGGCCGCCGTGCTCGGGCTCGAGCGGCTCGTCGTCGTAGCCGAACGCCAGCCACGCCTTGCCACCGGTCACGTCGGGCATCGGCAGGTTCGTCGTGTAGCCGCCATCGCAGAACGCCAGCACGTAGCGGGCCTCGCCGGCGGCGTGGCCGAGCAGGGTGTCCATCGACACGCCCCGCCACCGCGTGTCCAGCTTGGACCAGCGGGTAACGCAGTGGATGTCGGCCGTGAACGTTTCTGCTGGCAGCGCCTGAAGCTGCGGCCAGGTCCAGGTCGCCAGGGTGTCGCCGCCGCGGCGGATAGCGAACGTCCAGTCAGAAAGCGGCGTCATCGGCGTCGGCCCGGCTGACAGGACGGGGAAGTCCCTGGTCACGTACTGGCCTGGCGGCAACCTGGTCGCCGTGTCAGCTCCGGCCTTCTCGTGACGGCCGTGAAAGCCACGCGTAACCGGGCTCATGGCCTCATCTCCTCCGCCGTGGTGGATTCGCCCGCCTGGACCCCCAGATCCCAAGAAGGCTAGTTCCCCGCCTGGCGGCGGCTACCCGCGAATCCGGTCAGCTCCCGGCGACGCCCGCCGTGCCACCCGGCGAGCCGCGGCCGACCCCCAGCGAGCCGCGCCACGCCGCGACCTGGGGCCGGGGTAGCTTGGGTAATATGCCTGCCTTCCGCCGCCGGGGGAAAGGAGCCCGACATGCCAGTCGAAAGGCGACGTGAGGCCGCCGACCTCGTGGACTACGAGGTCAGGGACGGGTCCGACACGCTGGACGGCAGTCCGGGTGACGACCCGCTGGACCGGGGCGTGGTTACTCCGCAGAGGTGGTCGGCGGGGGTGAGGTTCGGCACGACCGCCGCCGAGCAGCGGGCCGGTGAGTCCCTGGATCAGCTGCTCGCGGCAGAGGAACCAGACGTCGGAGCTGAGCTCGACCACGAGTCGCCCGAAGAGTCCGGCGCGGATGAGAACGCGACCGATGACGAGGTGATCAGGTTCCTGCGCGAGCAGGGCCCCGATCCTCGCAGCGGCAGGCTAGTGGCCGAGGACGACGGGTCGCACTACTTCGGCGAGTCCGACCTCATCGCGCACGACGCCGGCGTCAACGGAGGCGGGGCGACCGCCGAGGAAGCAGCCGTGCACGTCGTGCTTGACGACTATCGCGACGACGCGCGGTTCGGCGACCAGGATCTCTGACCGACCCGAAGCCGACCGCGGTTACCACCCGCGCCGCACCGCAAGCAACCATCGGGTGCCCGCTATGCAGATCGCGCAGATCGTGGCGATGGCCATCGCGTCGAACCCCCCAGCGAACCACTGAAGCGCGCCGAGGGCGTACATCGCCTTGGATGCCCGGCCGACGTGGTCGTCCACGAACCCGGCGGACATGGCGGCCGCCAGGTACGCCAGGGCCGGCACGGGGATGACCAGGTAGCCCGCGTGCGGCCGGACAATCAGGCAGCCAAGGACGGTCCCTAGCACCACGAGGACACCGAGGAACGCACCCGGCGCTCCGCCGACGAATACCGTTCCGAGTGCGCCGAACGCGGCGCAGCCGACCACGATGCCTACGCCGAACCTAGCGTCGTACGAACCCCACCGCGGCCGCGCGCCAGCCGGAGCCCGCTGGCCAGGGGCCATCCGCCCGCCGGGTACCAGTCGCGTTGTCCGCCCCGGATAAGCGTCATCGTCGTGGTCGAACTCGCCCGCGCGTCCCCCGGCGTCCCAGTCGTCCTCCGCGCCGGCCCGCCAGCCGCCGCTGGCCTGGCCGAACTCACCGTCGTCACGGTAGTCACCCCAGTCGTCACGCCCGCGCCCCAGGTCACGCTCGCCGCCAGCCCCCCAGCCACCCCCGGCGGCCTGGCCGAGCTCACCGTCATCACGGTAGCCACCCCAGTCGTCACGACCGCCCGCCGGGTAATCACGACCCCAGTCGTCCGGTCCGCGCTGTGCTGGCCCGGGGGGTCGTCCTCCCGGACCCCCCCGCTGTGCCGGCCCGGGAGGACGACCCCCCGGACCCCCCCGCGGTGCCGACCCGGGGGTACGACCCCCCGGAGCCCCCGGCTGTCCTGGCCCGGGAGGACGTCCCCCCGAACCCCCCCGCTGTGCTGGCCCAGGGGGACGACCCCCCGAACCCCCCGCCTCCCGTGCGTCACGCCGGCGACCGCCGTCATCGCGCCAGCCGTCCTGCGCATCGCCGCTATAGAAGCCAGTTTGACGGGTATGCTGGCGTTCCGGATCTGCCCACCGGTCGTCAGAGCCGTAGGAACCCGGCTCCCAACCCTGCGGAGGGCGCTGGTAGGCGTCGTATCGCTCGGTCTGCGACATGCCCTGAAGGATAACCGCACTGGCGGTGTCACCCGTGACATAACGGTAGCCTTCGGGCGGTGGTCTGATGAGGAGGACCTGGGTGAGGTTCGGCACGGTCGCCAGGGCAGCAGGCTACGCGCTGACCTGCGCGCTCTCGGCTCTGGTGCTGGTGGTCAGCGGCTTTTCGTACTATGTCGTCAAAAATGTGGGCGAGATCGGCGGCTCGCACGCGATCAAGAGCGGGCCATCGATCGGGGCGCAGAACATCCTGCTGATGGGCCTGGAGAGCCGGACGAACTGGAACGGGAACGTACTCCCCCAGAAGATCTTGTCCAAGCTGCACGCGGGCAGCAGGCGCGGCGTCCTCTACGAGGGCGTGGGCGGAAACGACACGAACACGCTGATCCTGATTCACGTCTTCGCCGGCGGTCAGCGGGCGGTCGGCTTCTCGATACCACGAGACGACCTGGTCAACTTCGCCGACACGATCGGCCCGCAGCAGCAGGGCAAGATCGACCAGGCCTATGGCATCAGCATGTACTACAGGGAAGGCCAGCTGAGGTCCTCCCGCCTGAGCCAGGACCAGATCGCCTTCGAGGGCAACGAGGCCGGCCGCGCGGCGGCCGTGGCCACCGTGGAGAAGCTCACCGGAGTGCACATCGATCACTTCGCCGAGGTCAACCTCGATGGGTTCTACGAGCTCGCGAAGGTCTTCGGCGGCGTCGAGGTCTGCCTCAAGCACGCGGTCAACGACCCCTACTCAGGCGCGCATTTCCACAAGGGTTATCAGCACCTCGATCCCGAGCAGGCGCTGGCGTTCGTGCGCCAGCGGCACGGCCTGGCCAACGGCGACCTGGACCGCACGCACCGCCAGCAGGCGTTCATCGACTCGATCATCTACCAGCTCCGCCACGAGGGAGTGCTCAGCAGCCTTACCAAGATCGACCAGCTGATCAACGTGGCCAAGCAGTATGTGATCACCGACGCCGGCTGGAACCTGCTTGACTTCGCGGCCCAGATGCGCAGCCTGACCGGCAAGCACCTGGTCTTCCACACTCTGCCGATCGTGGGGTACGGCACCTGGGGCGACCCGGTCCAAGATGTCAACATCGTCAACCCGACCCAGATCAAGGCCATCGTCCACGCCGCCTTCTACCCGCCGCCCGGGGCCAGCCACAAGCACGGCGACAAGTCCGCCCCGCCAGCGCCGAAGGCCACCGTGACCGTGCTCAACGGCACGAACACGCCCCTGCTTGCGGCGCACGTGACCGCCGCGCTGGCCAAGGCGGGATACCCGACAGGCAAGCCGGGGAACGCGAGCAGCCCCCAGTCGGCCACCTCTGTCCGTTACGGCGCGGGCGCCTCGGCCAGCGCTAGCGCGATAGCCAAGCTGTTCGGGGTCACCGCCGTCGCGGACAGCTCGGTCAAGCCCGGCCACGTTGAGGTCCTGCTCGGCACCGGAGCCACCGTGCCGACGGTGACCCCGTCACCGACGCCCGTGGCCATCCCGACCCTCGGCCCGCAAGGCGGGGCCGTGGTGCCAGGAAAGTACGGGATTCCCTGCGTGGACTGAGGTTACGCGCGGCCGGCCGTTCCGCTTATGTGACGACGCACCCGGTGCTGTGCCCAGTCAGCGGGAAAGCCCTGGCGAGCGCGTCGGCAATCGCCCTCGCACGGGCCGCGTACCCCGGCGAGGTGTAGTGAATGCCGTCGGGCAGGAACCAAGATGGCTTCACCACCGCCGCCCAGTCGAAGATCCGCATGTTCGGGTACCTCGAGCACGCCTGGAGCAGCGTCTGGTTCCAGATCCGCATCTCCGCCTGGGACCACGGCCCGCTGCTCACCAGGGTCCAGACGTTCACCCACATCACCGGCTGGCCGTCCGCGACCGACATCATCTCCTCGATCCTCGCCATCCTGCTGACCGGCGAGCCGACGAAGACGTTGGCCGTGTCGTTGGTTCCGAGCGCGAACACCCAGCAGCCACGAAAGCCCTGGCCAGCCCAGGCGCGCGCGACGTTGTAGCCGTTGACCTGACCAGGCAGGGTCTCCACGATCGACCGGCCGCCCGAGGCGTTGATCAGCGCAGATGCCACGCCGACCCGCGCGTACTGAGCGGCCAGCCGCTGCGCTGGGTCTGGCAGGTCCACGGCTGACACCATGCCCACCGACGTCGAGTCGCCGATGTGCGCGACCGCCCGGCAGGACGTGCGTAGCGGCCCGTTCGCCGCGGCGCTGGTCGCCGGCGACGCCTTGGGCGTCACGCCCGCGCCGGCCGCCGGGGGCCGACGGAGCGCACCGCCGGAAATGGCGGCCGGCCCCGGCTGGCCAGCGGGCCGCCCGCCGCTCGTCGCGAGCGCGAACGTCAAGGACGTGCCAGTCACCACCATCGCGAGCGGCACCACGGCCGCGACAAGTACCAGCCGGCGCGGGTTGCTCAGCCCGCGGCGGCGGTGCCGGTGGCGGCGGTGGCTATGACCGGCCAGCTCACGGCCATCAAGCTCACGGCCATCAAGCTCACGGCCATCACGCTCACGGCCATCACGCTCGCGACCGCGGGCCTGGTAACGGCGATGCTGGCCCTTGCGCGGACGGCGATCGCGAGTATGCGGGTTCCTCATCTCGCGCCAGTCAAGCACACCATTTCGGCCGCCACGCGGCCATTCAAGCAACCGTTACGATCGCCGGGGAGTCCCGCGAAGGAGCAAACATGGCCGCGACATTCGAACACCCGGTCAACGTCAGGTGGCGCGACACCGACGCTCTGGGCCACGTCAATCACGCGGTCTTCCTGACCTACCTGGAGGAGGCTCGCGACGCGTTCTTCACGCAGGTCCTGGGCAGTGACCCGATATACGTCGTCGTCCGGCTTGAAGTGGACCTGCACGCGGAGGTCCGCTACGAAGATCGCCAGGTGACCGCGCTGATCGAGGTCGAGCGGATCGGCGCCACGAGCCTGACCACCAGCGAGACGCTCCTGCTCACCGCGCCGACGCCAGCCACGGCCGAGGCGGAGCAAGCCGCGCGAGCAGGCCACGCCGCGCGACCGGACCAGGCCGCGCGACCGGGCCAGGCCGCGCGAGCGGGCCACGC
>JASIBM010000336.1 GCA_030045175.1 Streptosporangiaceae bacterium
CCCGGCCAGCGCCATCCGGGTGACGTCGGCGCGGACGTAGCCGACCTGCGCCCCAGGGGCGCACACGGACGCGTTGTGCCTGGCGAACTCCAGGCTGGTCAGGTCCTCGTCGACGGCGACAACCCGCCGGGCGCCCTCAGCCAGCGCGATGAGGTTGCCGCCGATACCGCAGCACAGGTCTGCCACCAGCCGCGCGCTGGCGAATCGCACGGCAGCGTGCCGTGCGGTCAGCTCCGATGACGCCTGCTCGAGCCCGGCCCTGGTGAGGAGCATCTGGCCGGCCGCGCTGAACTTGGCCCTGGCGGCCACGCGCAGCGCCTGCATGCTCAGCGCGGCGCCGACGAGGTCGGCCGGGTACCTGCGGCGCAGCGACTCGGCAAGCGCGAGCGTCCGGTCGGGACCGACATCTTGGCCGGACAGCTCGTCAAGCAGGTCTTGCCCGGCTACCGACAACAAGAGCGCAGTGCTCGGCCCGGTGCCGTCAGCTCCTACTGTCGGGTACAACTGGGTGCCTTCCCGCAGACCCTGGCGACCTCTCGGCGTTTAGCAATCATTTCCTGTTGCCGTCCATATTGAAGCGTGGCGCAACATGCCATCAGATGGTGTCGCCTTGTTAAACCTGGAAGCATCTTAGCTTTAATACTGGTAGCCTGCCCGTATGACGGTGCCTGGGTCGGGGAGCAGCCGCGCCGGGCGGATGATCCGGCAGCCGGAAGGCTACCGTGCGTTCATCCCTGCATCCCTTCCACCTGATCCGCCCCTGGCCTTCGATGCCCAGCTAGCGACAGTCCTGGCCAGAGCGAGTACGGCACTAGGTCGGCTTGACGGCGTCGCCGCGACGCTGCCGAACCCGGAGTTGTTCGTCGCCATGTACGTCCGGCGCGAGGCCGTGCTCTCGTCGCAGATCGAGGGTACGCAGAGCACGCTAGATGACGTCCTTGCGTTCGAGATCGACGCTGGCAGGGCAGCTATGCCAAGCGACATCAAGGAGGTCGTCAACTACGTCGCCGCGATGAGCTACGGACTTGACCGGCTTGAAACTCTGCCACTGTCACTGCGCCTGCTCCGCGAGATCCATGCCCTGCTCATGGATGGCACCAGGGGCGGCGAGAAGTCGCCCGGCGAGTTCCGCAAGAGTCAGAACTGGATCGGAGGCAGGACGCTTGCCGAGGCTGCGTACATCCCGCCGCCAGAGCACGAGATGCGGATCGCGCTCGGCAGCCTTGAGCGGTTCCTATATGACTCCAGTGACCTGGACCCGCTGATCGCCTGCGCCCTCGCTCACGCGCAATTCGAGACGATCCATCCGTTTCTTGATGGGAACGGCCGGATGGGCCGCTTGCTGATCACGTTCCTGCTATGCCACGAGAACGTACTCCAGCGGCCCGTGCTGTACCTGAGCCACTACCTGAAGCAGCACCGGGCGAGCTATTACGACCGGCTGATGGCGATTCGGTTCTCAGGCGACTGGGAGGGCTGGCTGCGGTTCTTCCTGACCGGCGTCGCAGAGGTCGCGCGGGAGGCCGAGCAGACTGCCCGTCACATCGTCAAGCTCCGTGAGGACGTCAGGCAGCGCGCCCAGGCGACGCGGATGAGCGCGAGCACCTTCAGGCTCCTCGATTATCTATTTGAGCAGCCCCTCACCACTGTCAACGCGACGCGGGACTATCTCAAGATCTCGTACGTCGCGGCGAACGGACTGATCGGGGAACTGTGCGATCTCGGCGTGCTCACCGAGACTACTGGCAACAACCGCAACCGAGTGTTCCGGTTCGGCGCGTACCTTGATCTCTTCGCCGAGGTGAAGGTCGATGAATCCGAAGTCGCAGAACCTGGGCTAAGTCTCCGCTAGGTGCTGGCCCGCCTGCGCCGCATGGTTCACGGGGTTCAGGCGGGAGAGGCCCGGCATGATCACAGCTCAACAAGGCGTCGCGGTTACCATCGGGTACATGAGCCCTGACTTCACCGCTTACCCCGCATTCGCGCTGTCCGAGGAGCACGAGGCGCTCCGCGAGTCGGTCCGCCAGCTCGCCGAGGACAAGATCGCGCCGCACGCCGCGGAGGTCGACCAAGAGCCCAGGTACCCGCAGGAGGCGCACGACGCCCTGGTCAAGGCCGACCTGCACGCCGTGCACATCCCTGAGGAGTACGGCGGCGCTGGCGGTGACGCGCTGGCCGCGGTGATCGTGATCGAGGAGGTCGCCAGGGTCTGCGCGGCCAGCTCGCTGATCCCCGCCGTCAACAAGCTGGGCACGGTCCCGCTTCTGCTCGCTGGCTCAACCGACTTGAACCAACGTTACCTCCCGCTCGTCGCCAGCGGAGAGGCGATGTTCTCCTACGCGCTATCGGAGCCCGAGGCGGGATCGGACGCCGCCGCGATGCGAACGCGCGCGGTCAAGGACGGCGACAGCTACATTCTGAACGGAACCAAGCGCTGGATCACCAACGCGGGCGAGTCGCGGTTCTACACGGTCATGGCGGTGACCGATCCCGGTGCTGGTTCGAGCGGGATATCGGCGTTCGTGGTGGAGCAGGACGACCCCGGATTCTCCTTCGGCGCGCTGGAGCACAAGCTCGGGATCAAGGGGTCGCCGACCAGGGAGCTTTACTTCGACAACTGCGTGATCCCGGCCGATCGCATCGTCGGCGCGGAGGGCACCGGGTTCCGCACGGCGCTGGCGACGCTCGACCACACCAGGATCACGATCGCCGCGCAGGCGCTCGGCATCGCCCAGGGCGCGCTCGATTACGCGCTCGGCTACGTCAAGGAGCGCAAGCAGTTCGGCAAGGCCATCGCCGAGTTCCAGGGCATCCAGTTCATGCTGGCCGACATGGCGATGAAGGTCGCGGCGGCCAGGCAGCTCACCTACGCGGCGGCCGCGCGGTCCGACCGCGCGATGGCTGGCGATCCGGCCGGCGACCTGACCTTCATGTCATCGGCCTGCAAGTGCTTCGCCGCGGACGTCGCGATGGAGGTCACCACCGACGCTGTCCAGCTTCTCGGTGGCTACGGCTACGTCAGCGACTACCCGGTCGAGCGGATGATGCGCGACGCCAAGATCACCCAGATCTACGAGGGAACCAACCAGATCCAGCGCGTGGTCATGGCCAGGCAGCTTCTGAAGTAGCTTGTCTCGTCTGTGGTTCCGTTAGCTCCGACCGCGGAACTGTTGCCCGGAGTCAGGTCGTTTGCTTAGCTAACGATATCGTGGAATGTGCTGTTTTCCCCTCTCGTGAGCTCCCGCACCGGTATCTCCGGCCGTGACTGCCTGACGTGAGCGAGTTCCGCCTCCGCTCAGTCGCGGTTGCCGCCTACGCCCCGGCGACCCTGTTTGGCCTGGCCGAAGGCTCAATGATGCCAGTCATCGCGCTGAGCGCGCTCGACCGCGGTGCCAGCACCGCTATCGCCGCACTCGTCGGCTCGCTGCTTGGCATCGGCTCGATCGTGACGAACATCCCCTCGGGGATCCTGGCCACCCGGATCGGCGAGCGGAAGTCGATGCTCGTGGCCGCGGTCATCACCGTTATCGGCTTGAGCTTCTGCCTTGTCAACCTCGGTCACGGGGTGTGGTCGCTGCTGGTGTACGGGTTCGGGACGCTGCTCATCGGCGCCGCAAGCTCGGTCTACAGCCTTGCCAGGCAGTCTTACCTAACCGAGATGGTGCCGCCGCATATGCGCGCCCGCGCGCTGTCGACCCTCGGCGGCACCCTGCGCGTCGGGATGTTCCTCGGCCCCTTCCTTGGGGCCGGCGCGATGCAATTCTGGGGGCTGCCGGGCGCCTACTACGTCAGCCTCGCTGCGATCGTCGCCGCCGGCGCCATCGTCTTCCGTGTTCCTGACCTCGCGATGAGCGATGAGCACAAGGCGGCGGCTCTGCAGGTGACCTCGTGGGGCATCCTGAAGCGATACTGGCGCGTCTTCCTCACCCTGGGCACTGGCATCGTGCTGCTGTCGGCCATCAGGCAGACCCGGCAGGTGGTCATCCCGCTGTGGGCCGCGCACATCGGATTGTCTCCGACATCCGACTCGATCATCTTCGGCCTCGCCGGGGGCATCGACGCCCTGACCTTCTATCCGGCGGGCAAGGTCATGGACCTCTACGGCCGCCGCTGGGTCGCCGTCCCGTGCGTGATCATCATAGGCGTCTCCTTCGTCCTCATGCCATTCACCCGCAGTGCCCTGACCCTCGGCTGCACAGCGATGCTCATGGGCTTCGGCAACGGCATCGGCTCCGGCATCGTCATGACCCTCGGTGCCGACATCTCCCCATCGATCGGGCGCCCGACCTTCCTCGGCATATGGCGGGAGCTGGCCGACGCCGGGACAGGCATCGGCCCTGTCGTCCTCTCCGCCGTCGCCGCCCTCGCCGGACTGGGCTCTGGCATCATCGTCAGCGGCGCCGTCGGCTTCGCCGCCGCGGCGGCACTATGGGCATGGATCCCGAAGCACCCGCCCCCGGCCGAAGGCCGAGGTAACGGACAGGCCCGCACGGCTCGCCAGCATATCCATTCTCTCAGAAGAGAATTACCCGGATATGTCTGACCGGCATAGCAGCCGAAATGCTGGAAGCAATGCCGTTTCATCCTTGTCCAGCCCGAACTGGGTCAGGCACGTCACGAGCCGTCCCGATCGGGCAATTTGCCGTATGGCAATTTCTTGGATTGGCGTATACGATCCCGATGGTTGCCGATGATGGTTATTGAACAAGGGGGTAACGCAGAATGGCGAAAAGGCGACGGCATGGCCTAGTCGCGGTTTGCGGCGTCGCAGCCGCACTGGCTATCAGCGCGGGCGTCGCCGCCGAGGCGGGCGGAGTCCACGCGGGGCGCAGCTGCGGCTACCGCGTCGTCAGGGACGTGGCTATTCACGCGCGGCCATCCGGCGGCAGCGATGTCATGGGCCACGCCGAGGCGCATCGGGCCTTCGTAAGCGCCGACTGCACGGCCGAGGTGAAGGGCGGCATCACCTGGGTCAGGGGCCTCGACCCGCAGATCGGCCAGCATGCGATGGGCTGGGTCAACAAGGCGTACCTCAGGCAGACTTCGCGGTAGCGGCGAGCGCCGCGGTGCCAGCGGCGAACCGGCAGCCGCTGCTCCGGGCCCAGAGGGCACCGCGCCCGGGTAATCTCGCAGGCGAGATGGTCAGGCGTGAAGTTCCCGCTTCTCGCCTCGGCATCGTGTCTTGCCCCTCCCGAGCCAGGAGTTCATGTGCAATCAGGCCCCGAAGATCGGCTCGCGCTGATCCGACGCTATTACCAGGCCTATGAGAACGACGACCGGCCGGCGATTGAGCAGCTTCTTCGGCCGGACTTCACCTTCACCAGCCCGGACGACGACCGGATCGACCGGGCCACGTACTTCGAGCGGTGCTGGCCGCCTCATGCGCACATCACCTCCTTCACCTTGCTTGACGTCTGCGCTGATGCCAGCGACGCCCTAGTCAGGTACCGCGCGAGCGAGGTCACCGGGCCAGGCTTCGCCAACGTCGAGCGTTTCGAATTCGCCGACGGCCTCATCTCGCACGTCGAGGTCTATTTCGGGCGGAGCCTCAAGTAAGTCGCGGGATCATTAACCGTTGTGGTCCGCCGCGTCCTGCGCAGCCGCGCCCGCCAGGGAGATGAGCAGGTCGTTGAGCCGGCCGACGAACGCGGCAGGCTCATCGACCCTGGCGCCGAAGGTCAGGACCGCCTGGTTGTAGAGCACGTGTGCCCAGTCGGCCAGCCGCGGATCGTCCAGGTTGTGGTTGAGCCTGGTCACCAGCGGGTGCTGCGGGTTTATCTCGAGCACGGGCTGGCTGGGCAGCCCCGAGCCGCGTAGCCGTCGAGCCAGGTTGACGTCGAGGTCGGGCTCGTTGGAGACGATGCAGGCCGGTGACGTGGTGAGGCGGCTGGTGACCCGGACGTCCCAGGCCTGCCCGGCCAGGATCTCCTTCAGGCGCTCGACCAGGGGGGCGTACTCGGTGCTTGCCTTCTTCTGCGCCTCCTGCTCGGCCTCGTCGTGCAGGCCGGCGAAGTCCGGCGCGCCCTGCGAGGCCGACCGCAGTTGCTTGCCCTCGAACTCGCGCAGGCTTGACACGACCCACGAGTCCACGGGGTGGCCTAGCAGCAGCACCTCGACGCCCTTCTCGCGGAACGCCTCCAGGTGCGGGCTCGTGCTGGCCGCCGCCAGCGTCGGGGCGAGCAGGTAGTAGATCTCGCTCTGGCCTTCCTTCATGCGCCCGACGTAGTCGCTGAGGGAGACATCGAAGGCTCCGTCGGCCGAGTTAGTCGAGGTGAAGCGCAAGAGCTTGGCGATCGTATCGCGGTTGGCGTAGTCGTCGGCCACGCCCTCCTTGAGTACCGCCCCGAATTCGGTCCAGAACGTCGCGTACTTATCCGGCTCGCTCTCGGCCATGTCACCGAGGAGCTTCAGCACCTTCTTGACCGCGCTTGACCGGATGCTGTCCACCACCTTGCTGCCTTGCAGCATCTCGCGGGAGATGTTCAGCGGCAGGTCGCTCGAGTCGATCACGCCACGGATGAACCTCAGGTACACCGGCAGCAACTGGCCGGTGTCCTCGGTGACGAAGACCCGTCGCACGTGCAGCCGCACGCCTTGCCTGGAGTCGGGTATCCACAGGTCGAACGGTGCGTGCGAGGGGATGAACAACAGCAGCGTGTACTCGTGCGTCCCCTCGATCTTGCTGTGCAGGTAGCCGAGCGGGTCGGCGAAATCGTGTGCTATGTGCCGGTAGAACTCGTTATAGTCCTGCTCGCTGATCTCGCTCTTGGGGCGGACCCACAGCGCTGAGGCCTGGTTGACCGGCTCGTCAGCGGCGGGCTCGGCGTCCTGTGCCGCGTCGCCCGAGCTTTCTTTGGGCATGAGGATCGGCAGGCTGATGTGATCGGAGTACTTGCTGATGATCGACCGCAGCCGGTAGCCGTTCAGCAGGTCGTCCTCGTCATCGCGCAGGTGCAGGACGATCGTGGTGCCGCGGGACGGGCGCTCGACGGTGTCGAGCGTGTACTCGCCCTTGCCGTCGGACTCCCAGCGGACGCTCTCATCGGCGGCTAGGCCGAACCGGCGCGTGGTGAGGACGACCCGGTCGGCCACGATGAAGGAAGAGTAAAAGCCCACGCCGAACTGACCGATCAGCGTCGCGTCCTTGCGCTGGTCGCCGGTCAGCGCCTCGATGAACTCGCGAGTGCCGGACTTCGCGATCGTGCCGATGTGGTCGATGACCTCCTGCCTGCTCATGCCGATGCCGTTGTCGCTGACGGTGATCGTGCCCAGGTCCTTGTCGAAGCTGACCTTGATCTGCAGCGGGTCGTCCTCGCCGGGGACCTCGCCGCGTGAGAACAGCTCCAGGCGCAGCCGGTCTATGGCGTCCGAGGCATTCGAGATCAGCTCGCGCAGGAAGATTTCCTTGTTGCTGTACAGCGAGTGGATCATCAGGTCCAGGATCTGGACTACCTCCGCCTGGAAGCCGAAGGTCTCCTGCTGCGCTTGCGCCGTCATGAACTGTCTCCTCGTGCCAGGACTGGCCCCGGTCGGCCTCAGCGTAGAAAGGACAGGCGGGCCGGTCAATTCCGTCCGGGCGGTTGGAGGCGAGCATGGCACGGTTGGCGGCAGGGCAAGACGGCGAGCTCGCGGCGGCGCTGGCCGCCGCGATGGACGGTGAGGTCGCGTTCGACGACTACACCAGGCACTTGTACTCGCGTGACGCGAGCATGTACGCGATCGAGCCTGCCGGGGTGGTGTTCCCGCGTGATTCCGACGACGCGGCGGCGCTGATGTCGGTGGCCGGGCGGTTCGGGGTGCCCGTGCTGGCCAGGGGGGCTGGCACCAGCCTCGCCGGGCAGGCGGTGAGCGCCGGGATAGTGGCGGATTTCTCCAGGCACATGAACAAGATCATCGAGGTCGATGCCGGGGCGATGACCGCGCGGGTGCAGCCGGGCGTGGTGCAAGACGGGCTGAACCGTGCCGCGCTGCGCCACGGGCTGATGTTCGGCCCGGACACCTCGACGGCGAACCGGGCCACGATCGGCGGCATGATCGGCAACAACTCGGCGGGCAGTCACTCGGTGCGCTACGGCATGACGATCGACCACGTGCGCGGCCTCGACGTCGTGCTGTCCGACGCGAGCCGCGCCGTGCTAGGCCCGGTCGAGGCGGACAAGCAGGCCGGGTTCTCGGTTACCAGAACCCTCGCCGGGTCGATCTACCGCGAGCTGCCCGACTTGCTCACCCGCAACGCGGCCGCGATCGCCACCGGTTACCCGAGGTTCTGGCGGCAGTCCGGGGGATACCGGCTCGACGTGCTGGCCAGGCTGGCCGCGGCGGGCGAGCTCGACCTGGCCAGGTTCGTGACCGGGTCGGAGGGAACCCTGGTCATCGTCACCGAGGCAACGGTCGCCCTGGTGCCCGCGCCCAGGCACCGCGTGATCGCGGTCGGGCACTTCCGGTCCGAGCAGGAGGCGATCGAGGCGACCGCGCCCGCCCTGGAGTGCGACCCCGCTGCGGTGGAGTTGCTTGACCGGACCATCATCGAGCTGTCGCGCGGCAAGGTGGAGTACCGGGCACTCAGCTCGATCCTGCACGGCGACCCGGGTGCGCTGCTGTTCGTCACCTTCTTCGGGGACTCGCTCGCCGAGGCGGTCGCCGGGCTCGACCGGCTCGACCAGCGATGGCAACGCGGCGGGTACGGCTACTTCACGCTGCGGGCCGTGGACCCGGCCCACCAGGCCGCGCTGCTGAAGGTACGCAGCGCCGGCCTTGGGCTGCTAATGGCCGCGAGCACGGGGACGCGCAGGCCGCTCGCGTTCATCGAGGACACGGCCGTCGATCCGAGCAGGCTGGCCGACTACGCCAGGCGATTGCGGCAGGTGATCGAGTCCCACGGGCTGACCGCGGGATTCTATGGGCACGCCTCGGTCGGCTGCCTGCACGTCAGGCCGTTCGTTGACCTGGCCAAGCCGGGCCAGGTGGCGGTGCTGCGGGCGGTTGCCGAGCAGGTGCGCGAGCTTGTCGCCGAGTTCGGCGGCGTCAACTCGAGCGAGCACGGCGACGGGCTGGCGCGCAGCGAGTTCAACGAGGCCATCTTCGGCCCCGAGCTGTACCGGGCCATGCGCGAGGTCAAGGCGCTGTTTGACCCGGCGGGCCTGCTGAACCCCGGCAAGATCACCGGCGCGCCGCCGATGACGCAGGACCTGCGCGACGTGGCCGCGGCCCGGCGCCCGGTGGTGCCGCTGGCGACCCGGCTCTCGTTCGCCGCGCCGGGCGCGACGGCCGACCCGGACGCCCGTGGCGGGATGCTCGCCGCCGCGGACCGGTGCATGAACATCGGGTTGTGCCGCAAGAGCGGCGCCGGCGTGATGTGCCCGTCCTACATGGCCACGGGTGAGGAAGAGCACTCAACGCGCGGGCGGGCTGCCGCGCTGGTCAAGGCGCTGAGCGAGCCCGACCCGAAGGCCGCGCTCGGCGATGAGCGACTGCACGGCATCTTGGACCTGTGCCTGGAGTGCAAGGCGTGCAAGAGCGAGTGCCCGCTCGGCGTCGACCTCGCGACGTTGAAGTCCGAGGCGCTGGCCGCCTACTACGACTCCCACCCGATCCCGCTCCGGGCCAGGGCCTTCGGCTCGATCAGGACGCTGAACCGGCTTGGCTCCGCCGTCGCGCCCCTCGCGAACGCCCTGGCCGGGCTGAGCCCCGCGCGCCGCGCTGGTCAGCGCCTGCTCGGCATAGCGGCTGCCCGACCGCTGCCTCGCTTTGACCGGCGCAACATAGCCCGCTGGTTCGCCGGCCGCCCCGCGCCGCCCGCGCGGTCGGCCGCGCGGTCAGCGCGCGCCGACCTGATCTTCCTCGCCGACTCCTTTACCAGCTACACCGAGACGTCCGTGGCCAGGGCGGCGATCGAGCTGCTCGAGCTGACCGGCTGGCGGGTGCGGCTCGCTGACGCTGGTTGCTGTGGCCGGGCAAGCTTCTCCAAGGGACTACTCGATCAGGCCAGGCGCATGGCGGCCCGCCTTACCGAGCACCTGGCCGGGCCGGTCGCGGCCGGTTCCGTGGTGACAGGCGTCGAGCCATCCTGCCTGTTCACGCTCAGCGATGAGTACCTGGCGCTGCTGCCGGGAGACGACCGGGCCGCGGCGCTCGCCGCCGCTGTCAGGCCGGCCGAGGAGTTGCTGCTCGAGGCGCTGGCCGACGGTAGCCTCGTGTTCCCTGCGGACGGCCCGCTGGCCGGGCGGCGGATCGTGTTCCACGGGCACTGCCACCAGAAGGCGGTGACAGGTACGGCCGCGACGGTCGCGCTGCTGCGCGCCATACCCGGTGTGGAGGTGACCGAGCTCGACGCGGGCTGCTGCGGGATGGCCGGGTCGTTCGGGTTCGAGGCCGAGCACTACGAGTTGTCGATGCGGATTGGCGAGCTGCGTCTCTTCCCCGCGGTGCGGGCCGAGCCCGAGAACACGGTGATCGCGGCCAGCGGGGTCTCGTGCCGGCAGCAGATCAGGCACGGCACCGGCCGTGCCGCCCGCCACCCGCTGGAGATCATCCTCGAGGCGGCTGGGCTCCGTGATCACGGTGGGTTTTCGTAGGATAACGCGGTAAACCCACCGTGATCATGAGATGCGGCGTCCGGGCGCGCGGGTCGCCCGGCGGGTGCCCGCCAGCCCCGCCGAGCGCCGGCGCGCCCGGACGCCGCTTTGCCCCAGTTACCCCCGCCAGGCGTGCTTATCCCTGCCGGGTACCTTGCCTGCCGGTGGCCGGGTCACGACCGGGCAGGCGGGTTGGCCTCCTTTACCGTGATCCGGCCATCGCGCATCACGCCGACCCGCTCCGCGCGCCGTGCGATCGCGGTGTCGTGAGTCACCAGGACCAGCGTGAGCCCGCGTTCGCGCCAGATCTTGTCGATCAGGTTGATGATCTCGTCGCGAGTGTCCTCGTCGAGGTTGCCTGTTGGCTCGTCGGCAAGCAGCACCTTGGGTTCCTTCACCAGCGCCCTCGCGATCGCCACTCGCTGCTGCTGCCCGCCGGACAACTCGCCAGGCAGGTGCCTGGCCCGGTCCGCGAGTCCGACCGATTCGAGCGCGGCCTCGACGCGGGTACGGCGCTCGGCGGCCTTGACCCCGAGCGGCACGAGCGCGGCCTCGACGTTCTCCGCCGCCGAGATCGTGGGCACCAGGTTGAAGGTCTGGAAGATGAACCCGATCGAGGTCGCCCGCAACGTGGATAGCTGGCCTTCGCGCAGCTCCGCCAGGTCCGTCCCGTCGAACTCGATGGTGCCCGATGTCGGCTGATCGAGACAGCCGAGCAGGTTGAGCAGCGTGCTCTTGCCGTGCCCGGTGCGGCCTTGCACCGCGAGCCATTCGCCGTCTGAGATCGTCAGGTCCAGATTGCGGACCGCGGCGACGTTTTTCTGGCCCTTGGCGAAGATCTTGGTCACGCCGGTCAGCTGGTACATGACGTCCCTCTCTGGTTGATCCGCCATCATCGCGCTCACGCGACCCGGCTCAGCGCGTCGGCCGGCCGGAGCCTGGCGATCCGCCAGCTTCCGAACGACCCGGCCAGCAGTCCGCCGACGATCGCGAGCACGACGGCGGCGATGATCGCGTCCACGGTGACCGAGGCGGACATCGGAACGGACAGCGCGTGCGTGGGTGCCTGCCCGAAGATCCGCGGGCCGCCGCCGCCGAACCCGCCACCGCCACCGCCACCGCCGAACCCACCGCCACCACTGCCACCAGCGGTGAAGAACCGCGGGCCGGTGGGACCTGGGAGCGTCGCGGTCAGCTTCGGCGCGGCCGAGGAGACGATCGCCGCACCGGCGAAGCCGAGTCCGACCCCGACCGCGCCGCCGATGATTCCGATGATCAGCGACTCGCCCATGACCTGGGCGATGATCCGCTTGGATCGCCAGCCGAGCGCCTTCAGCGTGCCGAATTCGCGCACCCGCCTGGCCACGGCCGCGAGCGTGAGCAGGCTTGCCACCGCGAACGCGGCGATCAGCACCACGATCGCCAGCCACTTGCCCAGGTCATTCGCCAGCTTGCTCGCGCTGGAGATCGAGCCGGTCACCTCGGAGGCCAGGCTCGCGGCTGTGGTGACGGTGTCGCCGGGCAGGAGCTTGTTGACTTCCCGCTGTACCGCCGGGATGTCGGCGGCGCTCGCCGCAGTGATGTAGATGGAGTTGATGTCGCCCGCCAGGCTCGCGCTCTTGCCATTGCTCACGGTGGTGCCCAGCGCCTGTGCCCTGGCCAGGGGAATGTAGGCGTCGTCCGGGCTCCCGCCCTGTGGCTGGGCGACGATCCCGACCACGGCGAAGTTGTGGTCGGCGATGCTGATCGTGGAGCCGACCTTGAGCTGGTTGGTCTTGGCGTAGCCAGAGTCCACGACGGCGACGTCGGAGTTCGCCTCGGCGGTGGTCAGCGAGTGGCCCGAGGTTATCGTCCCTGAGCTCAGCGGGCCGAGCGACAGCTCAGACGTGTCCACCCCGTCGACGCTGAAGGATGTTGGCGGGGTGAACGAGCCCTGGCCGCCCGGCTGGCCGAAGTTCTTCGGGAACGTGAACTTGGTGTCGTTGAGCACCAGCCCTCCGGCCACCGCTTGCACGTCCTTCAGCGCGCGGACCTGCGTCACCTTCGACTGGCTGATCGAGCCGAATCCCGAGCTGCGCAGGCTGTCGATCGACTGCCCGGCCGCGCTGTGGCATTTGCCGTTCTGGCAGATCTGCGGCGCGCCGCCAGAGCGGCCAAAGCCGCCACCACCGCCGAAGGTAACCCCGCCGCTCCCGCCTCCTCGGAACGAGCTGAAGGAGGGTGGCTTGCCGGTGACCGTGATGTCGGTACCGACCCCGTACAGCGACCGCAGCACGTCCGCCTGGGCCTTCTTGACGCCGGTCGAGGCGGCTACCACGGTGACGACGAGCCCGACCCCCACCGCGAGGCCGAGGGCGATGAACACGGCTTGCCGCATCCTCCGGCGCAACTCGCGTCGCAGGTAGGTGACAAAGAACATGGCGCGTACTCCCGGTAGCAAAGTTTTGTTTGTTCCTGCACGCTAGCCGAGACGGCGCGTGCGTGGCGGACTCAGGTCTATTCGCAGGCCGGTTGCACCGCGGTTACAGCCGTTCGGCTTTCAGCGCCGCCGCGCACCGAGTGTGCCTGGTCGCAGCACTTCCAAGGTGGTGCTCGGCTGGCCTCCAGCTAGTCCTCAGATAGCTAGGGCAAGATCTTTCGCATCATGCCAGGTGTGATGCGAGTCGGAGGTGGCACGTGCGAGTGCTCGTGGTCGAGGACGATCCCGAACTCGCCGACGCCATCGGCGTCGGCCTTCGGCGCGAGCAGATGGCTGTTGACCTGGCGCTTGATGGTGACGCCGGACTAGAGCGGGCGCTGGCTTATGGCTATGACGTGATCGTGCTCGACCGGGACATTCCGCTGATCCACGGCGACGAGGTGTGCGCGCACCTGATCAAGGCGGGCTGTCGCAGCCGAGTGCTCATGCTGACCGCGGCAGCCACCATCGAGGACCGGGTAGACGGCCTTGCCCTCGGCGCCGACGACTACCTGCCCAAGCCCTTCGCGTTCGCCGAGCTTGTGGCCAGGATCCGCGCTCTGTTCCGGCGCGCGCAGCCGGCGTTGCCGCCGATCCTGGAGTGCGGCGACCTGAGACTGGACCCAGGAAAGCGCGTCGCCAGCCGTGGCGATCGTCTCCTGGAACTCGGCCCCAAGGAATTCGGCGCGCTTGAGCTGCTGCTGGCGGCCAGCGGCCGGGTGGTTTCCGCCGAGGAACTGCTCGACCGGGTGTGGGACGAGATGGCTGACCCGTGCACCACATCGGTGAAGGTCACGATCAGCAGGCTGCGGCGCAAGCTCGGCGAGCCGTCGTCGATCGAGACCATCGCGCAAGCCGGCTACCGGATCAGCGCATGAGCGCGCCGTCGGAGCCGAAGCGGCCGAAGCCGGACCGGCCGGAGCCAGACCGGCTGCCAGGCTGGATCACACGGCACTCGCTCAGGCTGCCACGGCGAACCATCCGGCTACGGCTGACGCTCCTGTACGGCGGGCTGTTCCTGATCTCCGGCGCGAGCTTGCTCGCCATCACCTACGTCCTGGTTTCCCGGCAGGGGCCGCACTTCGCGACGGATCACCGGTTCACCGCCGGCGCCACCGTGGCAGGACGGGCGGTGCCCACCTCAGCCACGCTCGGACCGGTATGGCCAGGGCCGCTCGCCCGGGCGTCCGCGGCCGGTACCTGCCCGGCCTATCAGCGCCGAGAGCCGCTCAAGCCCGCCCAGGCCGCCCGTTGCCTCGCGTTCGTCCGGTCGATCGCCAGCGAGCAGCGTGCGGCCGAGCTGAGGCAACTGCTTATCGAGTCCGGGATCGCGCTCTCGATCATGACGGTGGCGTCGATCGGGCTCGGCTACCTGGTCGCCGGCCGGGTATTGCGCCCGCTGCGCACGATCACGACAGCCGCCAGGTCCGTGTCCGCGACCAGCCTGCACGAACGGCTCTTGCTGCCAGGCCCGGATGATGAGCTCAAGGAGCTCGGTGACACGTTCGACGCGCTGCTTGGCAGGCTGGAGGCCGCGTTCGCCGCGCAACGGCAGTTCGTCGCCAATGCCTCGCACGAGATGCGGAGCCCGCTGGCCAGGCAACGAACCATGCTCGAGGTCGCGCTGGCCGATCCCGAGCCCTCAGTGAGCGCCTTGCGAGACGTGTGCGAACGAGTGCTGGCGGCGGGCGAGCAGCAGGAACGGCTGATCGAGGCGCTGCTTACGCTGGCACGCAGCCAGCGCGGACTGGACCGGCGCGAGACGATTGACCTGGCGGCGATCACCGGCGAGGTGGTCGCCACGCGACAGGCCGACGCGAGCCAGCGCACGGTGGCCGTTCGGACCCAGGTAGCCCAGACGCTCGCGATGGGCGATGCCAACCTCGCCGAGCGGCTGGTGGCCAACCTGATCGACAACGCCGTGCGCCACAACGTGGCGCAGGGAACCGTCGACGTGAGCGTGCGCCCGTTGGCCGATCGCGCGGTGATCTCCGTGGCCAACACCGGGCCGGTCATCGCATCGCATGAGGTCACCCGCCTGTTCCAGCCGTTCCAGCGCGGCTGCGCCGGCCGCACGGCAGGCAGGGATGGCCTGGGCCTTGGCCTGTCGATCGTCGGCGCGATAGCGCAGGCACACGGAGCATGGCTGCAGGCGACGGCGCAGCCAGATGGCGGGCTGTCCATCGACATCGGCTTCCCGGTGCCAGTCCAGGCCCTCCCGCTCGTCGCCGCGGCCAGATCGTGATCAAGATCGCCGCGACCTCAGCTGGCCGCGGTCGCGCCATTCGTCCGCGAGCATCGCGTAGATCGCCGTGTCACCCCACTCGCCCTTGAACCAGATGTCGTGGCGCAGGTGCGCCTCCTGCCGCATGCCGAGCCGCTCGCACACGCGTGCGGACGCGACGTTCCTAGGGTCAAGCTGCGCCCACGCCCGGTGCATGCGCAACTCGCTGAAGGCAACCTCGATGAGCTCACGAGCAGCCTCGGTCGCGAAGCCCCGGCCCTGATAGCCCGGATTGAGCACCCAGCCAATCTCGGCCTGCCGGTCGGCTAGCTGACCGGCCCTGATCATGACGTCGCCGATCACGTGATCGTGGTGCGTGACGGCGAGCGCGATGAAGTCGTTGTCGGCCGCGATCTTGGTGGCTCCGGTGCGGTCGGCAATGAACGTGCGCACGGAGATGTCGTCGAGCGGGCTGGCGGGCATGTAGCGGCACACGTCCGCGCGCCGCCGGTAGGCGAGTACGTCGGCCTCGTCTCCGTGCCGCAGTGGGCGCAGCACCAAGCGGTCGGTGTGGCGCGGCAAGCGCGGTGGGCGCGGCAAAGCGGACGTTTCGGTCACCGGCGGATCGACCTCCCGATGTCAGCAGATCAGTGCCGAGACTCTAGTCACACATACCACTTGGCTCTCTCACGTAACCGACCTTGATCGTTTTCACCTGATGAATGGCGGATCGGTCCGATCGTTCCGGGTGGATGGCACATTCATCGCAGGTCGATGATGAGAGCGAATGCCATAAATAGGGTGATAGTCGTTAAAACGGGCGGATGGCAGACTGGGGGGGGGGCGGGTGGTCGGCGGGGCGGCAGGCCGGGC
>JASIBM010000337.1 GCA_030045175.1 Streptosporangiaceae bacterium
CGGGCCACTTCGCATGACGTAGCGGCTAGTCACCACGCCAAGAATGAGAGCGCCGACGGCAGACGCCCGGTCGGCGGCGTCGCGGGCGGTGCAGCCGAGGGAGGCGGCGAGGTGCTCGGCGAGCGGACCGCTGGCCTGGGCGGCGAAGAACTTGCTCAGCGCGTCGGCCGCGGGGGGCGAGGTGCCAGCCGACCGGAGCATCATGAGCAATGGGTCGGCGGCGTCGGCGGACTCCCAGCGCTCGACCACGCCGCGGGCGATCCGGCAGCCGAGGGTCGCTGACGGCCCTGGCATGAGGGCGTGGGCACCGAGATCTATCCTGGTGGCGGCGGCGAACAAGCCAGCCTTGCCGCCGAAGTAGCGGGTGATGAGGTTGGCGGCGACGCCGGCCTCGGCGGCGATGGAGCGCACGCTCGTGCCATCGAAGCCGTGCTCGGCGAAGTGCCGCCCGGCAACCTCCACGAGGTGCTGGCGCGTCCGGCGGGCGTCGCGGCGGCGTTCGCCCGGACCAGCCATCGACGAAGCGTTCTGCCCCACCCCTCAAGTGTACAGCCGTACACATCCAGGATAAGATGCCGCCATGACTACCCCGAGCCAGATTGGCGCAGCAACCTCCGAGCCGGTCGAGGCGTCCCGGCCTGGATCCGACCGGAAGTGGTGGACGCTCGCGGCGGTCTGCCTGGGCACGTTCATGCTGTTGCTCGACATCACGATCGTGAATGTCGCGCTTCCGGCCATCCAGGCGTCGCTGGCCGCGTCGTTCTCTGACCTGCAATGGGTCATCGACGCCTACGCGCTCACCCTAGCGGCGCTGCTGCTCACCACCGGATCATTGGCCGACCTGTTCGGCCGGCGCCGCCTGTACCTAGCGGGCCTGGCGATCTTCACCGCCTCGTCGGCGCTGTGCGGCGCGGCGCAGTCCCCGGTCATGCTCGAACTGTCCCGCGGCTTGCAGGGCATCGGCGGGGCGATCATGTTCGCCGTATCGCTGGCCCTGCTCGCGGACGCCTTCCGCGGCAAGGAGCGAGGCGTGGCCTTCGGCGTCTGGGGCGCGCTCGCCGGCGTCGCCGTGGCCGTCGGGCCCATCGTCGGCGGGGCGCTTGTCTCCGGCATTTCCTGGCGGTGGATCTTCTATGTGAACCTGCCCATCGGGGTAATCGCGCTGGCCCTGACCGTGCTCAAGGTCGCCGAGTCGCGCGACGAGCACGCCAGGCGCCCCGACTGGCCAGGATTCGTGGTGTTCACCGCGGCGCTTACCTGCCTCATCTACGCCCTCATCGAATCCGGGCGCAGCGGCTTCACGGCAACGCCGGTGATCACCTGCTTCGCCGCCGCCGCCGTTCTGCTCATCGCCTTCGTCCTCATCGAGGCTCGCATTTCGCACCCCATGTTCGACCTGCGGCTGTTCCGGTTGCCGACGTTCGTCGGCGGCGACATCGCCGCCTTCGGCCTTTCCGCCGGCATCTTCTCCATGCTGCTGTTCCTCGTCCTGTACTTGCAGGACGTGCTCGGCTACAGCGCGCTGCAGACCGGCTTGCGGCTGATCGTCATCTCCGGCGGCGTGCTTGTGGTCGGCGGCGTGGCCGGACGGCTGAGCACCAAGGTGCCTGTCCGCCTCCTCATCGGCCCTGGGCTGGTCCTGACCGGCGCCGGGCTGCTGCTGATGCGCGGCCTGACCGCGACCTCGACGTGGACGCACCTGGTCCCCGGGATGATCCTCGCCGGGATCGGCATCGGACTGATCAATCCGCCGCTGGCCTCCACCGCCGTCGGCGTGGTGGAGCCGCGGCGGGCCGGGATGGCGTCCGGCATCAACTCCACCTTCAGGCAGGTGGGCATCGCCACCGGCATCGCGCTGCTCGGAGCCCTGTTCGCCAACCGGCTGACGTCCGCCGTGGGTACGCTCACGGCCCGGACTCCCCTCGCCGCGCGCAGCGCAGCGATCTCTGCGGCACTGCGCGATGGCGGCGCGTCGCGGCTGTTCGCGACCGCCCCGCCGGGGCAGCGCGGCCTGCTCGCCGAGGTTGCCCGCGGCAGCTTCACCACCGCCCTGAACGAGATCTTGCTGATCGCGGCGATCATCAGCTTCGCCGCCGGGGTGCTCGCCTTCGCCCTGATCCGCTCCAAGGACTTCGTCTCACACCCCCAGCCTTGACCTGCGCGGCGCCAAGGCGGCTGGCCGGCTGGCGCCTGGACTCAGCCGCCGATGGCGTCGAGCTCGGCGACCGCGTCGGGAGGCAGGGTCAGGTTCGCCGCGGCGACGTTCTCGCGTAGGTGGGCGACGGACGAGGTTCCCGGGATAAGGGCCATCGTGGCCGACCGTTGCAGCAGCCAGGCCAGGGCGACCTGCTGCGGCGACGCGCCGAGGCGCCCGGCCACGTCGGCCAGCGTCGCGGTCTGGAGCCGCCTGAACCCGCCGAGCGGGAAGTACGCGGCGTAGGCGATGTTCGCTGCCGCGCACCGGTCGACGAGGGCGTCATCAGCCCGGTTGGCGATGTTGTACATGTTCTGCACGGTGACGATGGGCGCGATCGCCTGGGCCTGCGTGATCTGGGCGCCCGATGCGGTGCTGAGGCCAAGATGGCGGATCAGGCCTTCCTCGCGCAGCTCGGCCAGGGCACCGAACCGCTCCGCGACGGGCACCTCGCCAGCGTCGTGCTCGGGAAGGCGGAGGTTGACGACGTCCAGGGCGTCCAGGCCGAGATGCTCCAGGTTCTCCACGACCTGGACTCGCAGGTCCGCGGGCTCTAGCGAGGGTCGCCAGCTGCCGTCCTGGCCGCGGCGGGCGCCCACCTTCGTGACGATGCGCAGGTCGGCCGGGTAGGGGTGCAGCGCCTCCCTGATGAGCTCGTTGACCACGAACGGCCCGTAGTAATCGCTGGTGTCGATGTGCGTGATGCCTATGTCCACGGCTGCGCGCAATACCGCGAGTGCCTGGTCGCGGTCCTTGGGCGGCCCGAACACACCTGGGCCGGCCAGTTGCATCGCACCGAAGCCCATGCGGCTGATGACGAGGTCGTCGGCGAGCCTGAGGGTGCCACCGGGAGCGCTGTCAGTCATGATCAACTCCGTCTCTGCCGTTGCGCTTATAAGTCCTACCCGCCCCGTGGATCTCGGCGCAGCCTGCGAAGCACGGGGCGTGGTCGCCGGCCAGGCGCCCTTACGATTGCGGCATGACTCACTTCGCCAGCCCGGCGCCTGACGCGCGGGACGACGCTGACCCGTACCTGTGGCTGGAGGACGTCACAGGGACGGTAGCGCTGGACTGGGTCGTGGCGCGGAACGCGGCAGCCATGGCCGCGCTGGCCGAGGGCCGTGGGTTCGCCGAGCTGCGCGATGCTATCCGTGCGGTGCTCGACTCCCGCGACCGTATACCGTACGTGACCCGGCGCGGCGAGTACCTATACAACTTCTGGCAGGACGCGGCCAATCCGCGCGGCCTGTGGCGGCGCACGACGCTGGCGGAATACCGCAAGCCCGAGCCCGACTGGGACGTGCTGCTTGACCTCGACGCGCTCGCGGCCAGCGAAGGGGAGAACTGGGTCTGGCAAGGCGCTACGGTGCTGCGGCCGGGTGGCTACCGGCTGGCTCTGACGCACCTGTCCCGTGGCGGCGCTGACGCCAGCGTGATCCGCGAGTTCGACCTCGAAGCCCGGGCCTTCGTCCCGGACGGATTCGCGGTGCCCGAGGCCAAGACCGATGTCGACTGGATCAGCGCCGATGAGATCTACATCGGCACCGACTTCGGCCCAGGCTCGCTGACCTCATCCGGCTATCCCCGGATCGTCAAGCAGTGGCGCCGGGGCACCCCCTTGTCAGAGGCTGCGGTCGTCTACGAAGGCGAACCTCAGGACGTCAGCGTGAGCGGTTATCACGACCCGACCGAGGGATTCGAGCGGGACTTCGTGATCCGCGGCCTGGACTTCTACCGCACCGCCATGTTCCTGCGGGACGGCGATGACCTGGTCCGGGTGCCTGTCCCCGAGGACGCGCTTGCCGACGTGCACAGGGAGTGGCTGCTCGTCCGGACCAGGTCACCGTGGACCGTCGGCGACACGACCCATCCGGCCGGGGCGCTGCTGGCCGCTCGATTCGCCGACTTCATGGCCGGGGACCGGGAGCTGACCCCGCTCTTCGAGCCTGACCCGCACACCTCGCTCAGCTACTACGCCTGGACGCGCCGCCACCTGATCCTTGGCGCCCTGCGCGATGTCCGCAGCGAGCTCAGCGTGCTGACCCCTGACGGCGACACTGGCCAGTGGCACCGCTCCACCCTGGATGGCCTGCCGGAATTCGCGCAGACAGACGTCGCGGGCACCGATCCGCATGACAGCGACGAATACCAGCTAACCTCAAGCGGCTTCACCGAGCCCGTCACGCTACGCTACGGCCACATCGGCGCCGGCCCGGCGGAGCCTCTTAAGCAGGCACCGGCGTTCTTCGATGCCACCGCGATGACGGTGGAGCAGTTCTTCGCCACCTCGGCGGACGGGACCGCGATCCCCTACTTCGTGATCAGGCCAGGTTCCGGCCATGCGCAGCCAGGGCCGGCGCCCACGCTCCTGACCGGCTACGGCGGATTCGAGGTCTCGCTCACCCCCTCCTACAGCGGCGTCATCGGCAGGGGCTGGCTGGCCCGCGGCGGAACGTACGTGGTGGCGAACCTGCGCGGCGGCGGCGAGTACGGGCCGCGGTGGCACCTGTCCGCGATCAAGGAGCACCGCCACCGCGTGTACGAGGACTTCGCCGCCGTGGCGACCGACCTGATCGACCGGGGGATCAGCTCGCCTGGCCTGCTCGGGATCGAGGGCGGCAGCAACGGCGGCTTGCTGATGGGCGTGATGCTGACCAGGTACCCGGAGCTGTTCGGCGCGATCGTCGGGCAGGTTCCGCTGCTCGACATGCGGCGCTACCACCAGTTGCTCGCCGGGGCGTCCTGGATTGCCGAGTACGGCGACCCGAGCGAGCAGGCCGACTGGGCCTACCTCCGGCCTTATTCCCCGTATCAGAACGTGGCCCCAGACCGGCGCTATCCGCCGGTCCTGTTCATCACCTCGACCAGGGACGACCGGGTACACCCCGGGCATGCGCGGAAGATGGTCGCACGGCTGCTCGAGCAGGGCCACGACGTCAGCTACTACGAGAACATCGAGGGCGGGCACGGCGCCGCCGCCGATAACGAGCAGCGGGCAGTGAAATGGGCGCTCGTATTCGAGTTCCTCTGGCAGCGGCTAGCCGGCTGAGGTGGCCAGCGGGCGAATGAGCCAGCTCCCTGGCTCACTTTCGTGGTAGACCTGCATCGAGGACGGAGCATTCAAGGAGCGTCAGGTGTCCAAGCTGCGGGTGCACAACTTCGCCGTCTCGCTGGATGGCTTCGCCACTGGCGAGGGCCAGTCAACCAAGGCCGCGTTCGGTCATGCCCAGCCGGAGTTCCTCACCTGGTTCGCGAGGATACAGCTCTGGCGGGGCCTGGAGCCGGGCGGGAAGCTCGGCCTAGACGAAGCCATCGCATCGGCCTGGGGCACCAACATCGGCGCCGAGATCATGGGACGCAACAAGTTCCGCCCCACGACCGGGCCATGGCCAGCCGATGGCTGGCAGGGCTGGTGGGGCGACGAGCCGCCCTTCGGCACGCCGTGCTTCGTGATGACCCACTGGGAACGCGAGCCCATCTCCGTGGGCGGCACGACGTTCCACTTCGTCAGCGGCACGCCGGCCGAAGTCCTTGAGCGCGCCCGCGACGCCGCCGACGGGCAGGACGTCAGGCTTGGCGGCGGGCCGACGACTGTCAATGAGTTCTTGGCTGCCGACCTGGTCGACTACCTCCACGTCGTCCTCGTGCCAATCGTGCTGGGACGCGGCGTGCGGCTCTGGGACGGGCTCGAAGGCATGCAGCAGCGCTACACCGTCGAGTCAGTCACCGCGCCAAGCGGCGCCACCCACCTGTTCTTCACCCGCGCCTAGGCACGAGCCGCTTCCAGCGCGAGGCCGTGTCGCGGGCTGGCCGGGCTCGCCTACCCTGGCACCGTTATGCCATGGTGTCGTCATGGCTGATGAGGCTATCCCGGCGGGCCAGGCGGGCCGGCTGGAGATCGTGCGGTTTCCCGAGCGTGTCAGCGCGTCCAATGCCGGGCAGATCGGCGACCAGCTGCTCGCGGCGATCGCCAGCGGGGCGGCGGTGGTCGTCGCGGACATGTCCGCGCTGGCGTCGTGGGACCGCGCAGGCTCCGGCGCCATCATCCGCGCGTGCCAGCGGGCCGCCGTCATCGGCACCGAGCTGCGGCTAGTCGCGTGCACGCCGACGGCCCGCGAGCTCGTCGGGCTTGAGGGCCTAGACCGGCTGCTGCCGGTTTACCCGTCGCCGCAGGCCGCAGTGGCCGCCGCGGTGCCAGGCTCAGCGGCGCGCCCGGTCCAGGGCTCGCCGGCACCGGACCAGGCTCCGGCACCATCGCAGCCCGCCGGCGACGGGCACGCCCAGGCCGCGGTGAGCGAGGTCGTGCTGCGGCAGCTAATCGACGCCCTGAGCGACGGAATCGCCCTGACCGACCAGGACGGCACCATCGTGCTGGCCAACCGGCGGCTCGCCGAGATGTTCGGCTACCTGCCGGGCGAGCTGACCGGGCAAGGAGTCGATGCGCTCGTTCCCGCCGACCTGCGCGATGCTCACCAACAGGACCGGGCCGCCTACGAGCGCAACCCAGTGCCGCGGCCGATGAGCCACCGGCCGCGGCTGGCGGGGCAGCGCAAGGACGGCGGCACCATCCCGGTATCGATCACCCTCAGCCCGGTCCCCACCGCCAGCGGGCACCTCATCCTCGCCGTGGTCCGCGACACCGCCCAGGCACCACGCCGCAGCGACCTCGCCGACCTGGCGCACGCCGCCACCGGGCACGCCACGCACAGCCGCGACTTGCTCGACAAGGTGGTCAGCAGCCTGTTCCAGGTCGGGCTCAGCCTCCAGGCGGCCCTGGACCAGCCCACCGATATTGCCAGAGAACGGATCACTGGCGCGCTGCAGCGCCTAGACGACACCATCCGCCAGGTTCGCGACCATGTGCTCGGGCCCGGTCGGCACGACCGGTAACCCAGGTCCCGCCGACCAGGGACGTTCGGCCCTGCACGCGGACCCGCGGCAGATGATCGAATGAAGGTGCAGGGAGGATCCCGTAAAGACGCGGGGATGCGGCCAAGAACCGTACACCACGCAATTCGGATCCGCGAGAAGCGGATAGGGATCCTCCCTGTTAATGCTGCGCGATCCGCAACGGCAGCGCGCGCGGGCCGCGGATCTGGCCGGTGGACCAGGTTACCGCCGCCGGGTCGGCGAGGCTGAATGCCGGGATGCGGGCGAGCCAGACCTCCAGGGCGACCCGGATCTCCATCCGCGCCAGGTGGGAGCCCAGGCAGCGGTGGATGCCGAGGCCGAACGCGGCGTGCCGGTTGACCTCCCGGTCGATGACGACCTGGTCGGCCCGGTCGAACTGGGCGGGATCCCGGTTGGCTGCGGGGAACGACAGCAAGATCCAGTCGTCGGCCTTCATGTCCACGCCCTGCCAGCGCATGTCCTGCCTGACCAGCCGCGCCATGGTGACCGGCGCGTAGGCACGCAGGAACTCCTCGATCGCGGTCGGCAGCAACCCGGGCTCGGCAAGCAGCCGCCCGGTGTCCGCCGGGGTCTTCGCCAGGTGCCACAGCGAGGCGCCGATCGCGCTCCAGGTGGTGTCGATGCCCGCGATGAGCAGCAGCGCCATGGCGCCGGCCACGTGCCTGGGCTCCAGCTTGTTGCCGTACAACTCGGCGTCGATGAGGAAGGTAGTGAGGTCCTCGCGCGGGTTGTCCAGGTGGTCGTGGATCTGCTCGATCAGGTAGTCGAACAGCTTCGTCATCCGCGCGATGCGCTCATCCGGGGGCAGGTTCACGCCCTCCAGCGTGTTCTCCACGAACTCGCGGAACCGCGGCCCGTCCTGTTGCGGGAAGCCGAGCATGTCAGCGATCACCCGCATCGGGATGTGCTGGGCGTAGTCGGCAGCGGCGTCGACCACGTCCCGGCCGGCGAACGCGTCGATCAGCGAATGGCAGAACGCCCTCGTCGTCGGCTCTTGCTTGCTCACTGCGCTCTTGGTGAACGCGGGCAGCAGCAGCTTGCGAGCGTCGTGGTGGAACGGCGGGTCAGAGGAGATCGGCGGGGAACCGCCAATAGGCGCGATCTCGCGGGGCGGCCGGAAATTGCTCATGATGATTGACCGGGACGAGAACCGCTCGGTGTCGTAGGCGATCGCGGAGACGTCCTCGTAGCGCGTGGGCAGCCAGCCGCCGCCGAACCGCCCGGTCCGGGCTATCGGGCACCGTTGCCGCAGGTCGTCCTGGATCTCGTAGCAGTCGGCGGCCCACTGCGGCTCAAGGTGAGAAAAGTCCGTCGCCCAGTCGGACACCGGCCCGGTGATGATCTCGTTGCGGGTACCAAGCGGCAGGTCGTCGCGGTCATCCAGGGGGCCGGCGGTGAACCGGTCATGCGGGGATCCGGTCACGGCGCCTCCCCGAGAACCTCGATCGCGCGCTCGGGGCAGTTGACCACCGCCAGCCGGGCACCGCGCTCGCCACCCGGCGGGACGATCCCGTCGCCGAGGACCTGCCCGTATCCCTCGTCGTCCTCGCCGAACAGGTCAGGGGCCAGGTCGTAGCAGCGGCCATGGCCCTGGCACAGTGCGGTGTCAATCTGCACTTTCACGGCGCCATCCCCCGTCCGTGCGGTTGGGGCGTAACGACCCCGCTGCCCAGTAAAGGAGCGTTCACCCGTTTCGTCAAGCAGTCCCGGGCGATGGGAACGACTCGCGGGGAAGGCCCAGGTGCTCGCGGAAGGCGTCCTGACCGGCGTGGGTAACGGCGACGGCGCGGCCGGTGCCGATCCGGGTGACCCAGCCGGCGTCGAACGCGTGGTGGCATATCGCGGCGCCGACGGCGCCGGCCAGGTGCGGGCGGCGTTCGGTCCAGTCCAGGCACGAGCGCACCGGCGTGCGCTTCGCGGCTTCGGGTAGCCCGATGCCGAGGCCGGTCAGCCATGTGGCCCCGGTGCTGGTGAGCGTCAGCCCGTGTGCCCAGTCCAGCAGCCCCCGATCGGTCATCGCGTCGGTGATCGCGACGCCTAGGGCGCCGGCGAGATGGTCGTAGCAAGTGCGGGCGCGGGCCAGCGCCTGGTGGCGGCTGGCCGACGGGTCGTGACGGTTCACATCACCCATCATCCACCTGCAAAGGCGCGCTCGCACCACGCTCACCCTGCGATCACGGCCCCAGTATCGCGATCGCGGCGTTGAGCACAGCTAGCTGATTTAGCAAGCACTCCATCGGGTCCATTGGCAATCCGTCTGGCAGCGCCGGGCAATTACCAATTGACTGGCAGACCGCATCCGCGTTGGCCTGTATAAAAGACTTATATAGATCCGATGATATATAAGACTTTATCACTGGATCATTGGAACTGTAGAGATACAAGACATAGCGCATGAAGACGCCGATACCCGTCGAGTAGTCGATGCCGTAGGTCGAGTCGAAGGAGTTCGCAGGCATCCACGGCAGGAGAATCTGGCCGTTGCCGATCAGCCTGGTCCGCACCCCGCCGAGAACGCTCCTGGCGATTGCGTAGTATTCACTCTGCCCGGGCGGATCTAGCGAGACCATCTCGAGCATAGCCCCCGCCAGGATGCCCTGATCGCCCGTCCAGCGACGATCCTTGTCGTAGTTGAGCGTCGGCGGGTAGGTCCCGTCCGGAGCCTGCGCGAACGTGCTAACGCGCTCCCTGACCAGCGACGTGTACGCATCGTAGTTGACGAGCAGCTTCTGATCGTCTGAGAGCGAGGGATCGAAGAACCAGTTCCTGAGCCAGCCATATTGTCTTTTCGCGTCCGCATCCAGGGAGAGGCGCGCGGTGGCCACCAGGTATTGCGCGTTGGTGACAGTATTCTGGATTCCGCAGGCCGGCCAGCGGTCAGTAGAATACAGCGGGTCACACTCGTATTGCACGAAGTCGTGGTTCCAGCAGCCTCCGTCGAACCGCGGCTGCGCCCTGGCGAAGATCTGCTTGTCGGCGTTCGCCCACACCTGCGTCGCAGGTTCCATATTGTTCCAGCAATCCTGGGCGAATCCTAGCCACTCGGTCTCGTTGTAGCCGACGTACTGGGTGTACCTGGCGGCTCGCAAGAGGGCGATGATCCACCAGCTGTAATCGTCATACCACCAGCCTGGACGATTCTTGCCCTGAAAAGCATCGTGCGTGCTTTGGCCAATAAAAAGGTTGGCCTGCTGGGTGATCGCAAAGAAGTCGATCAGCGTAGTAAACGCATTCGCGATCCGCCAGAAGTTCAATTCAGGCGCGATATAGTTATTCCAGGTGGACTGATCGGTGATCTTATCGGCGATTTCCTGAGCGCATGTAAGGTAGCTGGCGACTTCAGACTCCATGACGATCTTCCTGTCTCGATGATTACCCAACGTAGTCAAGAATTACCTGTCTGTGACAATCGTCGCAGCGGCAGCGACAGGTGTCAAGATGGTCACTGAGAGTTAATATGAGCTATTTTCCTCATGATCACGGACGTCTCTCGGCCGTATTTGCAGATAATCGTCCGTGATCATGAGGAATGTTCGGCGCGGGTGCAGAATCGACTATAATCACGTGGTTTGTCGCGCAGGCGGCATGCCGGTAGAGATCCGGTAGAACGCCGCGACAGACTGCACGCAGCGACTACGTTGCCCGGCTGCGCGCGTGGGCGCCGGGTAGGGAGGGTGAGAAACAACTAGCCGTGCTCGCGTATGGCGGGTCGCAAAGGGTGGGGAATAGATGACGTCAGATTCCAGCATTGGCTGCCCGGCTTGCGGGCAGCCAAACAGGGAAACAGCGCGATACTGCCGGACATGCGGTGCGGCTCTGCCTGGCAGCGAGCAGAGGGCGCGTTCAATCCCGTCGGCAGTACCAGCGCAGCACGCACAGCCCCGACCCGGAGAATCTGAGCAGCCGGCCGAGCCGCCCGGGTCAGCCGCGCTGGCCGGGCACCTGATAACGGCCGGGCTGCCGGAGCACATCTCGCACGCGAGCCGGCCGCGTCGGAGCGCGCCAACCCGGGTCGTGCTGTCAGCCTTGGCCGTCGTGCTAGTCGCCGCCGGCGCCGCCGGAGCCCTCGCCGTGACCGGATCGCTCGGTTCAGCGACAAGCTCATCGCCCAACCGGCCCGCGGCGTCGCCCTCCCCTGCCAGGTCAACCCCGAGATACCCCGGTGCGCTAACGGCTATTCCCAGCCAGATGGATGGCACCTGGTCCGGTATTGGCTACCAGCCGACTGATTCAGATACGCCTACCTTCAAAATCATCATGACCTTGCAAGGCGGCGGTACCACAGGAACTACGCTCTACCCGTCGCTCGGCTGCCAGGGGCAGCTGACTCTCCTGCCAGGCTCGTCGGCCAACGCCGTTCGCCTGAGTGAAGACATCATTACCGGACCTTGCACGGCGTCCGGCGTGTTCGTAGTTGGGCTGTCCGGTTCCTCGCTTGACTTCAACTACCAGCCCGACATCACGTCAGCGCCGGCATCGTACGGCACCTTGCACCAGTGAGTCCCTCCCGGCGATCCGGTGCCGTCGGGGCGGATTGCCCCGCAGGGTGCCGTTTACGTCGCTTCGCGCCTGTATTATCCACCGGTATTTTGGCTTGCGATGATTGCACCCATCTGTGGTGTCTTATATGCACCGACGCACGAGTCGCCGACGGTGATTCGCTGCGTCGTCTCTTGCGGTAGAAGTTCGGTAGGAATCGGCGCGACCATGAGATACCAGAGCGACGATCTGTGGCCATGGCGGGTGGGGGGAATGACGTTAGATTCTAGTATTGGCTGTCCTGCCTGCGGGCAGCCCAACCGGGAAATAGCTCGATACTGCCGGACCTGCGGCGCGGCCTTGCCTGGCATTAGCGGGCAGCGAACGCGCTCAAGCGCTCCGGTAATACCAGGACAGCAGCACTATCAGCGGGAACCTGACGGGCCGCAGCCTCCTGGGCCGCAGCCTCCTGGGCCGCGGCCGTCCCGGCGTCCGGCCACGATAGCGGCCGGAACGTTCGCGGCGCTCGGCCTGGCAGTACTCGGCGTGTGGCTGGCCGGCCAGCTCACCCATCCGTCAGGAGCATCGCGGTCGCACGTCGCGGCCTCGGCGGCTGCCAGAGTCCAGCAGTCACCCGGTCCGCGAACCTCGCCGGGCGGCCCGCAGCGATCGTCGCCCTCCGTCAGCGCCGGGCCGACTGACAGGGCCGGATCCACTGGGCCGGTGGCAGTGCGCGGTCCAGCCGGGGTCGTCCTGGCTTACTTCGCAGCGATCAACGCTCACAGGTACGTGAGGGCATGGCGGCTTGGGGGCGACCACATCGGATCGTCGTACCAGACGTTCGCTCAAGGATTCGACACGACGGCGCACGATGCCGTCACGATCGAGTCCGTCTCGGGTGACGACGTGCACGCGCGCCTGACCGCGACGCAGACGAACGGCACCGTCAAGATCTTCAGCGGTCTCTACACCGTCTATGGCAAGGCAATTGCCTATTTCAATGTTCAGCAGGTCAGCTGAACCTGGGATCACAAGGAGGGGGAAAGCGATGAGATCAACGCGCTTTCTTGACCTGGGAGCCGCGGTTCGAAGTGATGAACCCGGTACTGATCAGCGGGAACTCGGATGAGTGAGCTAATGTGCCGCAGCTGCGGCGGCTCGCTTGTGGCGGGCGATCGATTCTGTGACAAGTGCGGCGCGGTCGCTCTGAACGGCCAGATACCGGCACCCAGGCCGAGCCAGGCCAGCCTGCGCGGCGACGACACCAGCGAGAGCCAGCCGGTCTCGGCTCAGGCCTATCAGTCCCAGCCGTTCTTTGGCCACGCGCCCGGCCAGCTAGCCGGTTTCCTGAGCAACGCCACGCGCTACCTATGCGCGGCCGCCTACCTGGATAGGCGGTTCGCCAACGATGTCATCTGGGAGCTTATTGCGTCACGGCGGGCGGTGGCCCCGTCGATCGGCATCGACATCGGGCCAGTGCTCCGGCACTGCCTGCGAGCCAGGAAGATCAGGCTCATCCGTGACATAACGCTCGTGGCCTTCGGGCTCGCGGCTCTTTTCGTGAGCACGATCGCAGCCATTGAATTCTTCCTGGTAGCACTTATAATTTGGGTGATCACCAACACTAAATGGCGGCAGCTGGGCTTCTTCGCGAGGTGCCTCGTGGCGGGCGCCTGCGTGGTCATCCTCGCCGTGATCTGCAACATCATCCTCTTCGAGCTGGTGGGCGGCTTCCTCGGCCTTGTCAGCTTGCTGGGACACGCCTCGCCGATCGCCTTCTTGGCCGCCCTCGCGCTCGCCGCCTCGTACGTCTTCCTGACGGTGATAGCGTGGGCAACTCAGTTCACCTATCTGCACAGCGCTTTCCGCACGCTGAACGATGATCTGCGCCAGGGGGCTTCGGCGCCCGCTAGCCGCTACGGCACCACATCGGCCAGATCGGCCCGGATCGCCGCGGTCGAAGCGGCGCAGTGGGGCAACATGTCGCTCTACGGCGGCGAGAACCCGTTCATCGGGTCCGGGCTCGCGGCCGGGGAGTGGTCGATCGCGATCGAGCTCGACCGGGCACGACCCGCGAACGGCAGCATGACCGGCAAGGGGCCCAAGGGATATGTGCCCATCGACCCGGTGGAGCTGCACGCGGTCATCCGGGAGCGGCTGCTGAAGCTGGACGATCCCGGCCTGCCTGACAACGAGCGCATCGTCGGGCTCACGATTAACGACGCTGTCGTGGGGCCGGGGGAACTCCGCTGGGAAAGCCCGCTGCTGGACTTGTCCGGGGGGCTCTCCTACTCGCAGTCGTCGCCGGAGGCGATCGACGCGCTGATACGCCACCCCCAGGCAGCGCTGCGGTACTACCAGCGGGTCTCGGTAGAGGATCAAGGGCAGGCAGTCATATCCCGTGGACGGCCTGTCATCTATGGCATGGACCAAGGCGTTGCCGTCTCGGCGTTCGTTTACCTCGCCGTCGAGGGGCGCATGCTCTACCTTCAGCTCGTCAGGAGGGCACTGCCGCCCGTGCGCGCGGACTACAGGCTGATCGATCGCATGCCGGTTAGGTCGACCTCTAGATTCCTTGTGACCACGAGCTGGTGGGCGCTTAGGTCTTTGCCCGAGGCGATCATCCTTGCCCCGGCAAACCTGTTCCAGGCGCTCCGGATAGCGTGGCGCGCGTGGTGGCTTAAGCGAGAATTCTCGCCATCGGACGGCTCCGTCGTCGGTTATTTCGGCGCACAGGCCAGTGTTCGCGAGCTTGGCGCTGCAGATAACTTCGACTCTTACCTGAAGCGTCTCGATTTCCAGAAGTACACCAAGATCATCGAGCGCTTGCTCTTGGACACGGTGCTCGATTTCCTGGCCGAAAAAGGCGTCGATATATCTGCCTTCGCGACAAGCGCCAGTAGCATCATCAACGGCGACGTGGTCAATGTAGGGGCGATTTACGGCGGCGGCAATCAGATTGGTGGCCAGGGCAATCAGATGTCGGCCACGCCAGCGCGCGCCTCAGCAGCTGGGTAACAAGGCAGATGGGACCAGACGATGCGCCAACGCCCTTATCTCGCTAGGAGAAGACAGTGTCGGGTGAGCAAATTAACATCGGCTCTCTGCAAGGCGGCGGTAACCAGATCGGCGGCAGCAGCAATGTGATGTACCAGGCCCCGCAGCCCGTCGGCCGCCCAGCCATGGCCGAGCGCCCCGGCTTGGACCTCGCTGACGCGTCGCGGCAAGGTCGGCGGACGCGGTGGGACGTGGGGGTCATCACCGTGCTCAGCGAGGAGACCAGCGCCGTGGCAGCCATGCTGGACGCCTCGGGGGAATGCCACGTCCGGGTTCACGACAGCGGCCTGCGGTGCCGCGAGGCCCAGCTCGGCAGCCCCGGCGCCGGCATCTCCGTGGTCGCGACGCAGACGCTGGGCCAGGGCCAGCAATCGGCGGTCATCGCGTTCGAGCGCCTCCGCGAGGCATACACGCCCACCACCGTGGTCCTCACGGGAATCGCAGGCGCGATCAACCCCATAATCACCCTTGGTGATGTCGTCGTCGTAAACGGCGTCATCCACTACGACCAGCGCAGGGAAACCTCGGCCGGAATCACCCGGCGCGGCCAGGAGATCCCGGTCCCAGCGCGCACCAGGCACGCCATCAACGCATTTTTCAGTGACCACGGCGAGCCCTACCGGACCACGATCGTCGGCTCGGACGGGATCTCGCGATCTTGTGCGGTCCGGCCAGGAATGATCGGCAGCGGCGAAGCCGTGGTAGCGGACCAGAACTCACCAATCCGCGGCTACGTCACTGCGTTCAACGAAAAGACGCTGGCCCTTGAGACTGAGGCCGCAGGAATCGCCGAAGCATTCTACGAAACGACCGACACGCTGGCGGCCGGCACGGGCTGGCTCGCGATACGCGGCATCTCCGACAGCGCGGACGCCGCCAAGGACGACACTTACCACGAGATCGCGTCCTGGCACGCAGCCGTCATCTTGCGGCAGATGCTCCCCTATCTCAAGGCCTCGCCGCAACCGGCAACACCATACTGAGCATCGTCTAGCAGCGTCCCCGGGCGAGCACCAGCCGGCATCGCCGGCTCCCCCGCGCTCGCCGCCCGCGCCGTTGACCTATCGATACGGGTGCGGCGCGCTGTACTTTTGGCGTCGTGACCACGGCAGCGGAGCTGTTCCAGGCCTTGTACCAGATCGACGGGACGGGCGCGGACTTGTCCGGTGCCCGCGTGCATCATGGCGGCGCGGACGACCTGTGCCGGGCATGCGGGGCGGAGGCTGTCACGATCGGCTCGGATATTTACTTCAGAACAGGCGCCTTCGCCCCGTGCACGCCCTCGGGCCTATGGCTGCTCGCACACGAGGCAGCGCACGTCGTCCAGCAGCGGCGCGGGCCGGTGAGCGGACAGCCGCCAGGCGCCGGCCCGCGGATGACGCCGGCCGCCGCCGCGGAGGAAGCTGAGGCGAATGCCGCCGCGGACGCCGTGCTCGCCGGGCGGCCGTTCGGCTTCGCGCCACGTCCGGCTCCGGGGGTGAGCCGGACCGGGCAGCCGGTGATCCAGCGGTACATGGCGTGGGAGCACCTGGTGCTCGGCAGCACAGACGCCGCCGCCGCCGGCGGCCAGGCCGTGCAGCCAACAGACCCGGACGGGCTCAGGCACCTGCAAGCGCAGTGCGCGCTGTTGCAGGAGCTAGCTGAGCGGCCCGGGGACGTGGACGATGAGCGCCTGCGGGATCGCTACCCGGGCCTTGAGACGCTGCGGCTGCCCGCGAGTGGGGTCGTGGTTACCCTTGGTGAGCTCAACATCCTGCCCGATTACTTTTCCAATCCCGCTGACATCGGCTCGGCCCCGGCAGCTTTCATGCTGCCGCTGATCCAGTCGGTCCGCGCGCAGAACGTCGTCGCGTTGCAGCGGGCCATGGGGCATGCTTACCGCCGTCCCCGGTTCGCCGGGGCGATGCGCTACTCAAGGCGCCCGACGATGTCCGAGCTATACGAGGGCCTGGCGCTCCATTCGGCGGGAAAGCGATGCGGGTTCGGCGAATCGGAGCTCTACGGCTCGGTCATCGCCAGGAACGCCGCCCACTTCGCGCCCTTCTCCTGGTACCGCTGGCAGGCATTTCACCTGATGGCCCGAGACATGATCGGGCGATCGGCGGCGATGCCCAGTGACCAGCGCGACGAGCTGCGGGCTAAGGCGCGGCTCTACGCTGGTTACGCCGATCACTTCCTGCAAGACTCGTTCGCCGCCGGTCACCTGCCCAACAAGACCCTGATCATGCAGTGGTACGCCGAATGGCTGGCCAGCACCCGCCTGCCGGCCCCCGGCCGGCATCTGCTGGCGACGATGACCTACGCCGAACAACCCCTGCTGCACGGGCCAGGCCACTACCAGCCGACGCCAGGCGAGGCGGGAGCGCGGCTGCTTCCCGGGGGCGAGGCTGCCTGGACCACCGTGACCGACCCGCAGACCGCGGCCGAGGCGGCGACCCTCGACGAGCGCATCGCGGCCAGCGGGATCACCGGGGCCAGCGCATCGGACCGGCGCGCCGCGTACTCGCGCTACCTGTCCTTCCTTGGCAGCAGCGTGGTACAGAACGCCGCGGGCGCGGTGCACAAGTACTTCAACGACCGCTCGCTGGTCGTGGCGAGCCAGGCCGACGGTCCCCGTTACCGGATCTGGGGCGATCGCACCATGTTCACGCCAGACCCGGACGGCCAGGCTGGGGCGGTGCGCGCCGCGGCGGCCGCCGCCACGTCGCGTCGCGCCATCGCGCAGTTGCTTGCCCGCGGCGGGACCGACATCACCAGCCGGGAGATCTTCGAGGCCTTCCCCAGCCGCGTCGAGGTGAACGGCGCGTTGCTGACCTTGCCGCAGTGGCATCAAGACCATCTGCGCGAGCAGTGCTTCCAGGAGATCTTCCGGCTGCCGAGCACCCAGGTACCGCGCCTGCTGCTGACGGTCAGCTTCCGCAGGCTCGGGGTCCCGTCGCCCGACTGCCGCACGCCTCAGGGGTCGAGCTCGACGGGGTCGCCTACCGCGACCCGGCCCGGTTCGACGGTGGAGCCGTAGACCCCGAGGTGGGCCTCACGGTCCCGCGCTATGGCGCGCAGGACGTCCGGGTTCCTGCGCAGCGTCACCGGGTCGATGGTGGTCACCACGCAGCGCTTGTCGCGCTTGTCCACCCGCAACCGCAGCCCGCCGATGCGCAGTATCCGGCCCACCCACGCGTCCTCGGGGAAGCCGCGCCCGCCAGCATCTACCAGGAAGTTGGGCCGGAACCGCCCGGCCGTCAGGTCGGCGCCGGCCAGCTTGCCGAGGCCGGCCACGGTCTGGGTGGTCAGCAACGACAGGGGCATCGTGTCGAAGACTCCCCTGTTCTGCTTGATGACGCGCACGCCCGGCCCTAGCTCGGCCGCGAGCGCGGGGTCAGCCACGTCGAGCTCGCCGCCGCGCGGCGTGCGCACCAGCACCGCGGACGCGTCCGGCCGGTCTGGCTCGGCAAAGAACGGCCGGTAGTGGCACAGCTCGGGTAGTTCCCTGATCGTCAGCCAAGGAAAGCCGTTGCGCGCCTGGCCGTCGCGGATGAACGCCCACCTGCGGTCACCCGTCAGGCCGTTCCATGAGACCTCGACGCCGTCCAGCGCCTCCGCCGCCATGGACTTCACCGGGTACCGCCACAGCGCGACGACACGACCTACCACGGTCATGACCCGCCTCCATCGGCTCGAAGGCGCCCTTGCCGATGTCGCGGGTGCCGAGCGTGGCGGACCTAATCCGTCGCAGCGCCTCTCGGCCCTACCAGCATGTCATGCCCGTCTCACACCGCGCATCCCGTCCGTTCGCAGCGGCAATTGCGCGAGGGCCGAATCTAGCTGACGCTGAGGCGCTCGACGGGCTGGCCGGTGACATCGGCGATGACCTGGAAATCCTTGTCCATGTGCAAAACGGTTAGCCCTGCAAGCTCAGCGGTCGCCGCGATGATCAGGTCCGGGATAGACGGCGCGCGGTGCTGGCCCCGGTCTGCCAGCAGCGTCAGCACCTCGACAGCCCGGTCCTCGATTGCCGGGGTCAGGTATTCCACAGGCATCGCCGACACCGGCGACCCGGTCAGCCCAGCCCGCAGATCGGCCGCAGTGTGAGCCGAGTACCCTACTTCCAGCCGGGTCACGGTCGTGATCCGCACCAGGCCACGCTCGATCCGGCTCGCCCACTCCACCGCATCCGGACTCGCCGCCAGCCGGACCAAGGCCGACTTATCGATGAGCCAGGTAGTTACCGCCATGCCTGCGACATCACATCCGGATCTGCCAGATCACCGAACCTCTCAGCGAACCGAACCAG
>JASIBM010000338.1 GCA_030045175.1 Streptosporangiaceae bacterium
TCTACTCGGTGGACCTGCGCAAGGTCTTCGCGCTGACGCAGCCGCAGGCGGTCGCGCAAGCCTTTGTGTCAGGTCATGTGCCGGCCGGGATGACCTCGTCGGGCACCGGGTACAGCGGCGATCCGTCCGCCGGCTTCGTCAGCTTCGGCTGGCGCAAGCCGCCGGGCGGGATCTACTCGGCCAATCTCGTGGTCACCATCGTGCCCGCTGCGCGAGGCGGGGGCTCGTTGCTGCGGGCCGATGCCCAGGTGATGTGGTACCCGCCACGCTCGGCGGCCGAGCTTGTGCGGCCGGACCGGTTCCGCGCGGTGACCGTGGTGGTATCCCGCTACGGTCGCACGGCGCGCACGGCGCGCCGGACCTTCACCGCCCGGTCGGTCATCGCCAAGCTCGCGCGGCTGTTCAACGGCCTGCCCGGTGAACCGTCAGCGACGTTCCACTGCCCGGTCATCTCGGCCAGCTACCGGGTCACGTTCGATCCCGCGCTGGCTGGCCAGCCACCCATCGTGATGCAGCCGACGGGCTGCCTGTCCGTTTACGTGACCGTGGGCGGGCGCGCCCAGCCCACGCTGTTCGGCGGCGCCGACGTGATCAGTGCCATCAGCCGCCTGGTGAGCTGATCAAGGCCGGCCCATTCGGTCGGTAAGGCCGACTAATAGGATCATTCCGGCGACCGGACGGCCTCGGTGGGCCGCCCCGGCTCAGGCGTGGCTGGTTACTCACCCGATGATGGCGACGCGCCCATGCCGGATGATGATGGCGACGCGCCCATGCCAGACCATGCGCAACCCGCCGCGTTTTGTCACTCACACCCGTTTTGCCGCACTCGTTCCCGATGAGATGCTGCGATGAATGTGCCATTGACCCGGCGCGACCGGACCAATTCGCCATTCACTTAGAGAAAATGATCAAGTCTGTGGCGAGTGTTAACCAAGTTGTCTGTGTGACAGAGCGCTGGGGGTCGTTCTGTGTGACGGGGCGCTGGGGGCTGTTCTGTGCGACAGAGGCCTAAGGGCCGTTCCGGGTGACAGAGGTCTGAAGGCCGTTCCGGGTGCTGCGCCCAGTTGCGCCAGGCCAGTGCCGTACGCGAGCGGCGCATAACCGCTTATCTAAGCTTATTTCGCTCCCACCAGTGAGATTCCCCGAGTGTTGCCTCGCCGCCGGAACCGCGCCGCCCGCATGAGCGTCCAATGCGCACTAGGTCAATATGCGAGCGCTGCGCTAGCCCGGGGGCGACCCAGGGACGCCGCTGTGCTGGCCCGGGGGGCGACCCCCGGGACGCCGCTGTGTTAGCCCGGGGCGCAACCCCAGGGACCTTAGGATTAGGAGGCGAAATGCGACTGCGTCAGGTGGCTGGAGCAATCATGGTGGTGGCCCTGGCGGGCTGCGGTACGGCGACGGCACTGCCGGTCACCGGGCATGGGAAAGGGCACCACGGCGGACCGCCGTCGGGCACTCGATCCGCGTCGCTCCGGCTGGCACGGCAGCTGATGGCGAGGGATCCGCTGCCGCCCGGCGCGCGGGGTCTACCGCAGCACCCGGTGCCGCCCGGCCTGCGGCAGGTACCGGGGCAGATCGGCGTGAAGACCTTGGCCGACATCTACCGGCTGTTCGCGGTGCCCGCCTCGATGAGGCAGACCGCCGCGTACATCGGCAAGCACGCCCCGGCCGGGATGACGTCAGGGGGAACCGGCCAGATCGGCGGCCGCCACGGCGTCACGGAAATGGATGTCGAATACTTTCTCAACAGGACGCCGCGGGGAGTCTCGTCGGCCGACCTGATCGACACGATCGTGCCAGCGCCGCACGGCGGCGCGCTGCTCCGGGTTGACGCGCAGGTGATCTGGTACCCGCCGAGATCGGCGGCCGAGTACCTGGTGGCCAAGGACTTCCGGGCGGTACGGATCGACGCCTGGCTGGCCCTCAGCGGCCGGCACGTGCGGCGGACGTTCACCTCGCGCGGCGTGATCGGCAGGCTGACGCGGGTGCTCAACAGCCTGCCTGCGTCGCCCGGCGGGCTCTTCCCCTGCCCGCTTGAGATCGTCAGCTACCGGCTGACGTTCGAGCCGGTAGCCGGCCATCCGGAGGCGGTCGTCAACACCGCCGGCTGCACTTCCGACACGATCTCGGTAGGCGGCGTCACGCAGCCCGCGCTCGTGGACTCCGGCCAGTTCGGGACGCTGGTCGGCAAGATCATGCACATCCACCCGTCGCTGGCGCGGCCGGGTCCGCGGTCGGCCAGGCCCGCCTGACTGGCGCGCATGAACCCTGCGGTGCCGGCCGGGGTCGCCCCGGCCGGCACCGCAGCCGGGTTATCGGTCCTGACGCCAGCGAAATGAACCCGCCGTCGGGCCCAGACGTATCCCCACACATGGAGCCAGCGGTGGTTGAGCGGGGACGGGGTGCGGTGAAACCGGCCACCTGGCAGGCGAGGCCTGGGCGCCGGAGGATCTACCTGCCGGTGATCGCGATCACCGGGCTGGCCGCCTGGCTGAGCTGGCGGGGCTGGGACGCCCTGGGCCGGTGGGGCATCACCCGGTCCGTGGACGCGGGCCGGTTCGAGCTGGCCGGGCCGGCGGTCCTTGGCTTCGTGCTGGCAGTCTTCGTCATCGAGCAGATCCGTCCCGCCCAGCGCCGTCCCGTCCTGGCCCGCGGGCATCTGCTCGATTTCTGCTACCTGGTGTTCTACGCCCTGCTCGTGGTCCCGCTGATCGTCTTGCTCGGAGCGGGCTTTGCCGGGCTGCTGGCCCGGCTTGAGCCTTGGCTGGTGCTGCCTCGCGTTCCGTGGATACCTGGCTGGTGCTTCGTCGCCCTGGCGGTGCTCGGCATTGACGCGGTCGACTGGCTGGTTCATCTGGCCAACCACCGCATCACCGCGTTCTGGCGGCTGCACGCGGTGCACCATTCGCAGGAAGAACTGAGCATCCTCACCACCTACCGGGCGCATCCGCTGGTCCACGTGAGCTTCCTGATCTCCGCGGTGCCCATCCTGGCCGTCGAGTCCAACGCCGCCACGCCGGCCGTCGTGCTCACCGCCTACGCATGCCTGGGCGCGCTGCCGCACGCGAACGTGCGCTGGACGTACGGCCGAGTAGGCCGGATTCTGGTCAGCCCCGCCTACCACCGCATTCACCACTCGGCCACCGGACGGCTGGATATCAACCTCGGCACCGTCTTCGCCGTCTGGGACGCGCTCTCCCGCCGGGCGGTCTTTCCCGCCCGGGCCGCCGCGAACCGGATCGTCATCGAGACCGGCCTTGGAGGCCGGCCGGTACCTGTCGAGCAATCCGGCCCGCGGCCGCACCTGGGCCGTACAATGCTTAGCCAAATGGCCGAGCCTTTCACCTCGACCTAGACGGAGAAATGGTGACCACAATCCAGGGCACTCGTCGCCCACGCCCGGACACCCGCAGCCGCCTGATGTGGTTGCTCTACCTGTGCGACGCCGCAGCGCTTGTCACTTCCGGGCTGATCCACCTGCACCTGTGGGATATCGCCTATCGGCACGTCAAGACGCTGGACGTGCTATTCCTTGTTCAGGTCGTGCTGACCCTGCTGGCTGCGGCGGTGCTGCTGATCACCCGGCACGTGCTTGTGGTGCTTGGCGCTGCGGTGCTGATGGCAGGCACCATCGTCGGCTTCGTGCTTGCCCGTACCGTGGGCATATTCGGTTTCCACCTCACGTTCTCATCCGGCCTGGCCTACACCGTCCTCGTGGTGGAGGCTGGCGCGGTCGTCCTGCTCGCCCTGACCGCCTGGCTGCAGCTGAGGCAACGAAGCTGAGGCAGCACGCTACCGTGCATGGGTGAGCACGCCTCGGGCCGTGACGCTGGCTGGCCGGCTGGCCGCGCTCGGGTTCACCGACACAGCGGCGGCCGGCCGGCTGCTGACCGAGGACCTGCGGCTTGACGACCTCGACCCCAGCGGCTGGCTGATCGGATCGCTGGCCGGCGCGGCGGATCCGGACCTGGCGCTGGCCGGATTCGCCAAGATGGCGCCCGACGAGGCGCTGACCGGCGCGCTGGGTGCCGACGCGGACTTGCGGGCCAGGCTGTTCGCCGTGCTCGGGGTCAGCGCGGCGCTGGCCGAGCACCTGCGGCGGCATCGCGCGGACTGGCGGTTGCTTAGCGGGCCAGACGCGCTGGTGCCGCCGTCGGGTGACCAGGTGCGGGCGGAGCTGCTCGCCGCCGCGAGTGCGCCGCCGCGGGCTAGATCAGGCTCGGCTGGGACGGCGGCCGACGCGCTGCGGGTGGCCTACCGGCGCAGGCTGCTGCGGCTGGCCGCGAGGGATCTCACCGGCGCCGCCACCCTCGACGAGGTGATGGCCGAGCTCTGCGACCTCGCCGCCGCCGCGATCGATGCGGCGCTCGCCATCGTGCGGCCTGAGCTCGGGAGCGAGGCGGCCCAGTGCCGGCTTGCCGTGCTTGCGATGGGCAAGTGCGGCGCGCGAGAGCTCAACTACAGCAGCGACGTCGACGTGATCTTCGTGGCCGAGCCGGCCCGCGGCGCGGACGAGGTCGCCGCGCTGCAGACCGCCACGCGGCTGGCGAGGGGCATGATCAAGATCTGCTCCGGGGTCGGGCCGGAGGGCAGCCTGTTCCCCGTGGACCCGAACCTTCGCCCGGAGGGCCGCGACGGGCCGCTGGTGCGTACCCTGGCCAGTCACCTGGCTTACTACCGCCGCTGGGCCAAGACCTGGGAATTCCAGGCGCTGCTGAAGGCCAGGCCAGTGGCGGGGGACGCCGAGCTGGGCCAGGACTACGTCGCCGCGCTCGCCCCGCTGGTCTGGCGGGCGGCAGAGCGGGACGGCTTCGTCGCCGACGTCCAGGCGATGCGCCGCCGGGTTATCGACGCACTGCCCGCCGCGCAGGCGGGGCGGGAGATCAAGCTCGGGCCCGGCGGGCTGCGGGACATCGAGTTCGCGGTGCAGCTACTCCAGCTCGTGCACGGCCGGGTAGACGAGCGCGTGCGGGAGCCTGCCACGCTGCCCGCGCTCGCGGCGCTGGCCGCCGGCGGGTACGTCGGCAGGCAAGACGGCGAGGACCTCGCCGGCGCGTACCGGTTCTTGCGAGCGGTCGAGCACGTGCTGCAGCTCCGCCAGCTGCGCAGGACGCACTCGCTGCCGCCCGATCCGCTGGTGCTCCGCCAGGTCGGCCGGGCGCTGCGGTCCATGTGCTACGCGCCAGGTGGCGTCGCCAGCCACGGGCACCTGGCCGACCCGGCTGCCGAGCTTGTCGAGCGGTGGCAGCGGCACGCCGCCGTCGCGAGGAACCTGCACGAGAAGCTCGTCTACCGGCCGCTGCTCGACGCCGTAGCTAGGCTGCCCGCCGACGTGATCAGGCTGAGCTCGCAGGCAGCCGTGGCGCGGCTCGAGGCGCTGGGCTACCGCGACCCGGCCGGCGCGCTGCGGCACATCGAGGCGCTGACGACCGGCGTGACGAGGAAGGCGGCGATCCAGCGCGCGCTGGCGCCCGCGATGCTCGGCTGGTTCGCAGACGCGCCGCGGCCCGACGCAGGCCTGCTCGCGTTCCGCCAGGTGAGCGAGGCGCTCGGGGCGTCACCGTGGTACCTGCGGCTGCTGCGAGATGACAGCAACGTGGCCTGGCGGATGGCCAGGCTGCTGGCCTCCGGCCGGTACGCGGCCGGCCTGCTGCTGCGGGCTCCTGCGGCGGTGGCGATGCTGGCCGACGACGCCGAGCTCGCCCCGCGCGAGCCGGCGGGCCTGCTGGCCGAGGCGCAGGCCGTGGTGCGCAGGCGCGCCGGGGTCGCTGACTCGTCCGGGCTGCTCGCCCTGCGGCGCAGGGAGCTGCTGCGGACCTGCGCAGCCGACCTGCTCGGGCTGGCCGGCGCCGAGCGCGTCGCGGCCGCGCTGAGCGAGGTCACCGCCGTGACGGTGGCGGCCGCGCTCGAGCTGGCGTCGAGCTCGGTCGAGCGGACGTCCGGCACCGCGCTGCCGACCAGGATGTGCGTGGTCGCGATGGGCAGCTTCGGCGGGCGCGAGATGAGCTACGGCAGCGACGCCGACGTGCTGTTCGTGCACGAGCCGCTGCCGGGCGCCGACGAGGAGGCGGCCACCAGGGCGGCGCACGCGGTCGCCGAGGAACTGCGCCGCCAGCTCGGCCGGCCAGGGCCCGATCCCTCGCTGACGGTCGACGCCCACCTTCGGCCAGAGGGCAGGCAAGGCCCGCTGGTGCGGACGCTGGCCGCCTATCGCGCCTACTACCAGCGCTGGGCTCAGCCCTGGGAAATCCAGGCGCTGCTGCGAGCCGATCCGGTCGCCGGTGACCAGGTCCTGCGAGTCGCCTTCAGTGAGCTCGCTGACGACATCCGGTATCCCGCCGGGGGAGTGGGAGAGCCTTTTGTCAGGGAGATCAGGCGGATCAAAGCCCGAGTGGAGTCTGAGCGAATGCCACGTGGCGTCGAGCCGGCCCTGCACGTGAAGCTCGGGCCTGGTGGCCTGGCCGACGCCGAGTGGGTGGCGCAGTCGCTACAGCTTCAGCACGCCGGCGGGGTGGCTGGGCTGCGGACGACGGGAACGCTCGCCGCGCTCGGCGCGGCCAGGGATGCCGGGCTGCTCGCCGCGGCGGACGCGCTCGCGCTCGCCGCGGCGTGGCGGCTCGGAGCGCGGATCAGGAGCGCGGTCATGCTGGTGACCGGGCGGGCGAGCGACGTGCTGCCCTCGGCGCAGCCCGAGCTCGCCGCGGTCGCCAGGCTGCTCGGCTACCCGGCCGACGCGTGGCAGGACCTGGTGCAGGACTGGCGCCGGTCGGCCCGCCGGGCCAGGGCCGTGATGGAGCGCGTCTTCTACGGGGCCTGAGCCGCGCCCAGGTGCTTGTCGAAGAACGCGATGATCCGCGTCCTGGCGTCCGCCGCCGACGCCTCGTGGTAGCCCATGTTCATCGCCCGGCCCGCGGTGCCGCCGAAGACGGCGAACATCCGGGGGAACATGGCGTCGGGCCCCAGCGCCCCGCGCATGGCGTCGCGCGGCGCCGGGTGGTCGTTGAGGAACGAGTGCCCGGCGTCCGGATACTCCTTGACGTCGTGGTCCACGCCCGCCGCCGTGAGCGCCTGGTCGAGCTTGGCGGCTGCGCCGCGCAGCGACATGTCCTTGGCGCCGAAGCTGCCAACCACCGGGCAGGCCCCGCGCAGGAAGTTCTGCGCGTCCTTCGGGAGCATGCCGTAGTTGGCGCTCGCAGCGTCGAAGCCGTGGCCAGGCGCGAGCAGCAGCGCGAACCCGCCGCCCATGCAAAACCCGATCACGCCCACCCGGCCCGTGCACTCGCCGGAGTCAGCCAGCCACGACCTGCACCGCTCCACGTGATCGAACACCTGCCCGGACCCCGCTGTGAGCTGGCGGAAGGTCGAGACCAGGCAGCGCAGCTTGTTGGTGCCTGACGAGAACAGGTCGGGCGCCAGCGCCAGGTAACCCGAGCTCGCCAGCCAATCCGCCTGGGAGCGCAGGTCCGGGGTCATGCCGAACACGTCGTGCAGCACCACGACGCCTGGCCACGGGCCCTCGCCCGCCGGACTGGCGAGATAGCAGCGCAGCTCGCCGCCGGAGATCTCGATCCGAACATCAGCCATCACGCCTCCGCGATTCGCCGGCCGGCCAGCTCGTGAGCCCGGGGTTGCCCGGGTCGAGCCGGAGTCCAGGTGCACCCTATCCCGAGTGTTGTAAAACTAAATTAGACTAGTGATACATTGCCAGAGTGGACGGGGACGGTGGCGCAAATGGCCGGAACCACGCGGGCGAGCGGAACGACGCGGGTGGCCGTTGCGGCGCGGACGACCGGAGCGGCGCGGCCGTCCATGGCCTGGGTGACCCCGTCCGCCGCGAGCTCTACGACTACGTGTCGCGGCGGGACGAGCCGGTCTGCAGGGACGAGGCGGCGGCCGCGGTCGGGATTGGCCGCCCGCTAGCCGCTTACCACCTCGACAAGCTCTGCCACCTCGGCCTGCTGACCGCGTCTTACCGGCGGCCCGCCGGGCGCGGCGGGCCGGGGGCGGGCCGGCCGGCCAAGGTCTACCAGCGCTCGCCGCAGGAGTTCGCTGTCACCGTGCCGCCCAGGCAGTACGAGCTCGCCGGCCGGCTGCTCGCCGAGGCGGTGGGCGCCGACCCGGGCGGCCGGGCCGGGGCCGCGCT
>JASIBM010000339.1 GCA_030045175.1 Streptosporangiaceae bacterium
GGGCTCGGACTCGAGGGGTTGGGGTTGCTCGGTGTGCCACCCATGTTGGGACAGTGGTGGGTCCGGGTCGCCCCGGCGGACCCGGTGTAGGTCATCGTCCCCGCCGATGACGACGATGACGACGATGCGGACGACGTGCGCGCCGTGGTCCGCGAGGACGATGTCGCGTGCGATGTCGCGGCCGTGGCGATGCCGGCACCGCCTGCTCCAAGCGCGCCCGCGACGACCGCGGTGATGGCCAGCCTGCGCGCGAGGCTATGTCGCCCCGCTGGTCTAGCCGCTGCCATGTGACCTCCTGTCTTCTGCCCGGCCGCCATCCGGCCGAGATGGTGGCGAGCTTTGCCAGCCAGGCTGCGGACAGGCTCACTTGCCGCTCTGAATCCCTTCTCAACCTCGGGTCCCAAGGCCGCATCGCCTCGGTTAGCCCTGGTTCGGGGTGCGTCGCGGGGTGGTGCGTGGCGTCCCCGCAGGGATTCCAGGACTTACTGCTGCCCAGGAGCCTGCAGGGAAACAACCTGACGATGTTCTCGGACACACGCGGGGCTGAGTACTGTCGGCTCGCGCGCTAGCGCGCAAGTTTGTTGACGACCTGCCCCAGACGACAGCACGTGCCCCGCGGTGCTGCCCGGCGCACCCGCCGGGCAGGGCAAAATTGGGCACTCCGGTCACTGGCTCCGCAGGCCGCCGGTCTGGCGTCGCACTGATCGACCGAAAGTCGTCCCAGGGGTCACTCAGTTACCTCACGTCACTGACCTTGATCATTTTTGTTCGATGAATGGCGTTCTGGTCCGATTACCCCGGGTCAATGGCACATTGATCAGATTGGCTACCGCGCGGCGTTCGGAACGAAAGGGGTGATGGTGATGAAACGGCGCGGCCTGCAGCCCGGCCCCGGCCAACAGGCGCCTGCGCGGCCAGCCGCCGTCACGGCGCAGTCACGAGCATGATCGAAATGATCGGAGCGGCATTGCCTCGGGTTCTCGCGCGGCGCTCAGCGGTGATCAAGAGCCAGCGGCCGGGCCGCTGGTTCGCCGAACGGACCTCGGCTTGCTGCAGCTAACCTCGGAGCTTGGTGGCAGTGTTGCGCAGCACGTCCGCTGCGGCCTCGGGACTTCGGGCTGAGCTTGTCTCGCCGAACGCGCTGAACAGCGCGCGGGAGAACTCGATTCCAGTGGCCGGAGGGCTGGCGAGCCATCGAGGCGCGCAGGGGTCAAGCAGCCCGTTCACCGCCGAGGTGGCCAGCCGCGCCCGGTCGAGCTGCTCGCGAACCTCGGCCGCGGTCACCTCGCACGGCTGTTGGATGTGCCCGCTGCGGTCCACGTCCACATACAGGCCGCGCTGCTTGAGCCGGTCCACATTCCACGCGAACACCTGCGCGCTGTCCAGTATCTCAGCAACTTCGCCTAGCGGCATGGTGACAAACCTGGCTCCCAGACCAGGCGCTCTGATCGGCACCGCGGCGATCAGCTGGCCCGACACCAGCTTCAGCTGGTGCCACTCGAGCATCCGCCCGACCGGCGCCCGCGCCCTCAGGTTCTCGGGCATGGCCGCCAGGGTTGCCAGGCTGCCGGCCTTGCCCACCTCCTCGACCGCGAACCCGGCGAGCGAGTACGCGCGGGCCAGGCGACCCGCGCCGGACAGCAACTCGGCGTCATCAACGAGATCGTGAGCATTCCTGGCTGCGGCAACAGCACCGTGGGCGAGAGCCCACGCCGGCGCTTCCCTCACCGCGCCAAGATGCACGGTTCCAGCCTAGCCAGCGGCCTGGCACGCAGGTCGTCCGGACTAGAGCGGGGCCGCACCCATGCGTGTCCGGCCCCGCCGCTGGGCGGCAACTGTCCGGTGTCTCAGAAGAAACTTCCAGCTTGCTCAGAGCCGATGCAGGGCGAGGCGGGACAAGATGTTGTCATGAGCACGACGGTTCGCCAGCCGCTCCAGGTCCTTGCCCGGGCCGACGGCACCGCCGTCCGCGTGCTCGTCGTCGACGACGAACCCGTGCTCGCCGAGATGCTGGCGAGCGTGCTGCGGTACGAGGGCTTCGAGGTCATGACCGCGGGCGACGGCGAGTCCGCGGTGCGGACCGCCCGGGACTTCGGGCCCGACGCGGTGATCCTCGACGTCATGCTGCCCGACTTCGACGGCCTCACGGTGCTGCGCAGGCTGCGCGTGCACAGCCCGAACGTGTGCGTGCTCTTCCTCACGGCCAAGGACGCGGTCGAGGACCGCATCGCGGGCATCACCGCGGGCGGCGACGACTACGTCACCAAGCCGTTCAGCCTGGCGGAGGTGCTGGCCCGGCTGCGCGGGCTGGTGCGGCGGGCGGGCGTCACCAGGCAGGCGGCGAGCGGTCAGCTCGAGGCCGGCGATCTGACCATGGACGAGGATGCTCGGGAGGTTCGCCGCGGCGGCCAGCTCGTCGAGCTGACCGCCACCGAGTTCGAGCTGCTCAGGTACCTGATGCTGAACCCTCGGCGGGTGCTCAGCAAGGCTCAGATACTCGACCGGGTGTGGCACTACGACTTCGGCGGCCAGGCCCACGTGGTCGAGCTGTACATCTCCTACCTGCGCAAGAAGATCGACGCTGGTCGCGAGCCGCTGATCCACACCGTCCGGGGCGTGGGCTACGTGCTCAGGCCCGCGGCGGACTGATGATCGTGGGCGTGGGCGTGGGCGCGGGCGAGGGGCGCCGGCCGGGTTGGCGGGGCTGGCGGGGCTGGCTGGCCGGCCGGACCCTGCGTGCGCGGCTGATCGTCGGCCTGCTCGCGCTGTTCGCCCTCGCCAGCATCGGCGTCGGAGTGGCCACGACCATCGCCCTCAGGGGATTCCTGCTGAACCAGCTCGACCAGCAGGTCCTGACCGCGAGCAGCATGCTCTCGGTCAGCATCGAGCACGCTGGTGGCCAGCCACCCGGGCCAGGCGGTGCTGCCGCAGGCCAGCCGCCAGGGCCTGGCAAGGCCGGACCTGGCAAGGCCGGACCTGGCGGTGCCGGACCTGGCAAGGCCGGACCTGGCAAGGCCGGGCCGGGCGGTACCGAGGCGGCCAGTCCGTGCGGCCGCGCCAGCCAGAACGCAATGGCGGCTGGCCAGTCCGTGGGCACGTTCGCGGCCAGGTTCAAGGCCGGCCGGCTCACGTACGCCTGCGTCGTCACCCGTTCCGGCGGCCTGTCGCCGGTGCGGCTGCCGGCCGCCGACATCGCGTCGCTGGAACGGCTGCCGACCGACAATCAGCCAGTGACCGCGCACCTGTCCGGCCTTGGTGACTACCGGCTGACCGCGTTCGCCGGCCAGGACGGTGACGTTCATGTCGCCGGGCTGCCACTGCGCGGCGTCGAGGCGACCGTGGCCGAGCTTGAGCTGATCGAGGTGATCGTGTTCGGCGCGGCGCTGGTGGTCATGGGCATCGCGGGCGCTGGCTGGATCAGGCTGTCACTGCGGCCACTCGACCGCATCGCGGCGACCGCCGCGCAGGTCAGCCACCTCCCGCTGGGCAGCGGCGAGGTCGCCCTGCCGCACCGGGTGCCAGAGGCAGACCCCCGCACCGAGGTCGGCGGGCTGGCCAGGGCGCTGAACCTGATGCTCGGTCACGTCGAAGCCTCGCTGACCGAGCGTCAGGCAAGCGAGGCGCGGCTGCGGCAATTCATCGCCGATGCCAGCCATGAGCTACGGACCCCGCTGGCGGGCATCCGCGGTTACACCGAGCTCGCGCTCCGCACGAGCGATGACCTCGGACCGCAAGCCCGCACGGCGTTGCGGCGGGTCGACTCGGAATCCGCGCGGATGAGCCGGCTCGTGGACGACCTGCTGCTGCTCGCCCGCCTCGACGCCGGACGCCCGCTGGCGCACGAGCCTGTGGACCTGACCCGGCTGGCGATCGACGCCACGAGCGACGCGCGAGTGGCTGGTCCCGAGCACAAGTGGGTGCTCGACCTGCCCAGCGAACCCGTCGTGATCACCGGTGACCAGCACCGGCTGCACCAGGTGCTCGCCAACCTGCTCTCCAACGCGCGCACGCACACGCCGCCTGGCACCACGGTCACGGTCCGGCTGACCCGCGCCCGCCGCGGGTCGAGCGGCGACGGCGACGGCGCGGAACTGAGCGTCACGGACGACGGGCCTGGCATTCCCGCCGCGCTCCAGGGCAGCGTGTGGGAACGGTTCGCCAGGGGCGACAGCGCGCGCTCACGGGGAACCGGGAGTACGGGCCTTGGCCTCGCGATCGTGCGGGCTGTCGTGATCGCGCACCACGGCCGGCTGTCGCTGGAGAGCATCCCCGCGAGCACGACGTTCCGCATCTGGCTCCCTGCCGCCAGCGCCTGAGCTCGCCGCTGGGATCTTATGGCCGCACGCGCACGGAGAAGCCGGTCGTCCGCAGGCCGGCGCCACCCCGCCAGATCTCGAAGCCGGCCTCCACGGCCACCAGCCACCAGCCCGGCCTGATCAGCCCGGCGTGCTCGGCCGCCATTATGAACGGTCGCACCTCGAGATCGCGCACGCTCGCTGCCGATCGCGCCAGGCGGAACTGCAGGTATGTCCACCGTCGGCCCTGGTGACTGGTGATCCAGTGCGCCAGGTGCCAGCTCTGATGGTCCACGTCGAGCACCGGCCACTGGTTGGGCCCCAAGCCGCGCGCGTTCAGCCAGATCATCAGTTCGGCGCCGCGGCTTTGCCCCGAGACGCTTCGGGTCCGGTCGAACCAGATGTCATAACCCGCGCTCCACTGCCCGCCCGCCCGCAGCCGGGTGGACCACGACGTCACCAGCGACCGCACCCGGCCGACGCGCATGGGCAGGCCGCTTCGCGGCGAGCACACCCCCCAGCTGCAGCCGACGAAGATGTCCGGGTAGGCGACGGGCTCAGCGTGACTCGCCCGAGCATCAGAACTCACCACGACGAACCCGGGGCGGCCGGCGCGGTCGAGTATGCACTCGCGCTCGTGACCGTAGTTGTCATTCCTGACCACGTACCTGACGCCAGCGCTGCTCGCGGTCGTGACGTGCTGGTACGGCCGGCACATGAGCCACGGGGACGGGTCGGGATGAGCCTTGACGTGCACGGCCACCGCGCCCGCGCCTGCCACCACCACAGCCACCAGGATCGCGCTCGCCGTGCCCGCCTTCAACGTGCCATCGCCTCCTCAGGGCGTGTCCCGTGCCCTATCTCCATGTCGCCACAAAAAGCCCATCCAGGCAACGATGCCCGGACGACGCGCCGGCCAGCTCGCCGAGTAGCATCGCACCGTGACCGACGCCGTGCCGCCCGCCCTTCGCGCTCGGCTGGATGACCCCTTCGCGGTACTGGCGGGGCCTCTCGCGGGGACCAGGCGACTGGGCTTCGAAGTCGTTGCCGCCGAGCAGATCTCGCCGAGCATCCGGCAGATCACGTTGACCGCGGCCGAGCTAGCTGGCTTCGAGTACGCGCCAGGTCAGGACGTGATGCTGCTTGTCGCGGCCGAGGGAGACCGCCCGGTCCGGCGCCGCTACACGATCAGATCGCTAGACCGGGCCGCCCTGCGCCTTACCCTGCACGTGGTGCTGCACGGCGATGGCCCAGGCGAGCGGTGGGTGCGCGCCGCTCATCCGGGGGACAGGATCGAGGGAATCGGGCCGCGCGGCAAGATCACCACGTCGCCATCAGCCGACTGGCACGTGTTCATCGGCGATGAGTCGGCGATGCCCGCGATCTTGGCGATGACCGAGTCGCTGCCCGGCGACGCGGAAGCCACGCTGGTGATCGAGATCCCAGATCCCTCGGACGAACAGGAGTTGCTTGCGCCGGCCAGGACGAGGATGAGCTGGCTGCACAGGCTCGGCGCGCGAGCCGGTGATCCGGTGCTGCTCGCGGCGGAAGCCGCGGCGGTCGAGTTGCCGCCGGGCGACGGCCGGGCCTATGTATTCGGCGAGGCGAAGGTGGTCTTGGCGCTGAGGAAGATACTGACCGACCGCGGGATGCGCGAGGACCAGATCGCCGCGAAGGCTTACTGGGGTCGCGGCCGGGCAAACGCCGGCCATGGCGAGCCCGCCAGGGACGCTTGACTCTATTGCCCGCTCGCCTCCGGGCGCCTTTGAGGGCGCCGCCTTCCCTCGTCGCGAAAACCACGCTCCTCAGTCCAGGCGGCGCCGGCGCCCTCCGGCTCGCTCGCGCGCTCTCGCCTCCGGCTCCGCCTTCGGCTCGCTCGCGCAACCTTAGGACGCCGCGCTTTTTGGCGCTGTGCTATCCCACTTTTCCTACTCATTAGCCGAAGCGATGTCTCATACTGATCCGCATAGGTGAGGCCCAGCTCTGGGAGGCGAGCAGTCCAGTGGCGTCGGCAACGACGACCGCGACGCCGGTCGCCACCTTCAGCGCCTCCGTGCAGACGCTGACGATTGGCATTGACAAAACCGGCAAGATACTCCAGCACGACCGGATCGCACCAGACATCCTGGCCGGCGAGCAGCAGGCGTTGCTCGGGTCGGATCTTTCCGCCCTGATCACCGGGCCTGGCAACCCGGCTGAGGCGCTCCGCGGCCTGATCGAGGCGGCGTGCGCCGACCGCGACAGCACCATGGTGCTGACCATTCGCACGGCGAGCAGGTCGCTGGTGGACGCGATCGTGACCGTCGAGCCGATCCGGTCGACAGATCCGCACCTGCTCGCGCAGGTCACGATGCGGATGCCGCCGCCCGTCGCGGAGCGCTTCATCGACCCGGCGCTGATGCGGCACGCGCTGCTTGACGGCGCGGCCAAGCGGCTCGGCGGGGCACTCGACCTGGACCAGATCGCGCCAGCCCTGGTGAACATCTTGGTGCCGCATTTCTGCAACGCGGCGAGCTTGCTGGTGATCGAGAGCGTGCTGAACGACTCCGAGCACGCCGGCGTCGGGCGCGGCAGCGCGCAGCTAGTCCGCAGGCTGGCCCTGGCCCACGACGACGGCGATCCCGGGTGGGAGGCCGCGTTCCCGATCGGCGAGGTGCTCAGGTTCCCGGCCCAGAGCCTGCAGGCGCGATGCCTGGACACGGGCCAGCCCGAGTCCGGCGTCATCGACGCGGCGGCCGCCATCGACCTGGCCACGACCTGGAGCCGGACCCCGGTGGCTCGGCTCATCGCGGAATCGTCGACGCTGGTGCTGCCGCTATTCGCCGATCAGGTCATGCTGGGCATCTTCGTAAGCACCAGGGATCGCGACCATCACCGTTTCGATGCCTACGACACCGAGATCGGGATGGAGTTCGCGAATCGGGCGGCTCAGCTCGTGGACGGCGCCCGCAGGTACAACAGGGAACGAGCAACCGCGCTTACCTTGCAGCGCAGCATGTTGCCCAACGCGCTGTCCGCGCCCGAGTCTGTCGAGGTCAGGCACCGCTACCTGCCGGGCAGCAAGCTGATCGAGGTCGGCGGCGACTGGTACGAGTCGATCGCCCTGCCAGGAGGTCGCGTCGCGCTCGTCGTCGGCGACGTGGCCGGGCACGGGGTGCGCGCTGCGGTCACGATGGGCAGGCTGCGCACCGCGATCAAGACTCTGACCATGCTTGAGCTCACGGCGTCGGAGACGTTGCAACGGCTCAACGAGCTGATGCACGAGCTTGGCGTGTACGAGCCGCACTTCGCGACCTGTGCCTTCGCGATCTATGACACGGTCGACGGAAGCTGCGAGGTCGCCTCGGCCGGTCACCTGCCTCCGCTGCTCGTCCGCCCGGACGGGAGCAGCGAGTTCCTTGATGTCTCGCAAGCACCACCGCTCGGCACGACCACGAGCCCGATCAAGAGCCGAACGCTGCAGATCGACGACGGCAGCATCCTCATGCTCTACACCGACGGGCTGGTCGAGCGGCGTGGCGAGGACATCGACGAGGGACTGGCTAGGTTGCGAGCGGTCTTCGCGGCTGGCGCGCAGACCGGGCAGCTCGACGATCTATGCCGGGCGGCACTCGCCGACGTATACGGCGACCACCAGCGCGATGACATCGCGATCTTGATCGCTAGGCTGCGCAAGATCGCGCCGGACCGGCACGTGTCCTGGAACCTCGCGGCGAAGACGACCGCGGCGCGAAGGGCCCGCAGCCTGATTCGCCGTCCCCTGCGCCGCTGGGGCCTCGCCGATCTGATCCCAGTTACCGAGCTCGCCGTTTCTGAGCTCGTCACCAACGCCGTGCGCTATTCCCAGAGCAAGATTGGCCTGCGCCTGGTGCTGGAGGGCGGGCTGTTCTGCGAGGTGCTCGATGACTCAGCCGCGTTGCCGAGGCTGCGGCACGCGGGCGACGACGAAGAACGCGGGCGCGGCCTTCAGGTGGTGAGCCAGATAGCGCAGCGCTGGGGAACCAGGCGCACGGCGACGGGCAAGGTCGTCTGGTGCGAGATCGCGGTCCCCGCGCCCGCCAAGGACGACCTCGGCGAGCCAGCCGGCTCAACCAGGCCGGCCCTGAACGGAAGCACCGAACGAACCGGCTCCCCGACCCCGGACGGCGCCACCGAACGGACCGGCCGTTCTGTGGCGCCACCGAATGGCCCGGCCGACACGCCCGAGCCGAACGGCCTGACCGAACACCTTTCCGCCACAGACCGGTCCTGATCAGGCAGAACGTCGCTCTTCGGTGGTCCAAAACAACATCTAGTCATAATGACTTCCCTGCCTGCCTGGTTTATGCTTTAATAGCCGTGATTATGATCGTTCGCTGGGCCTTGCCTAGTCCGTGATCGATCGTGGGGAGGAATCGTCAATATGAGCACCAGCCGACAAGCACCAGAGTTCACCAGGCTGCTCACACCGGCCGAGGTAGCCGCCATGTTCAGGGTGGACCCGAAGACGGTAACCAGGTGGGCCAAGGATGGCAAGCTCACCTCGGTACGCACGCTTGGCGGTCACCGCAGGTACCCAGAAGCCGAAGTCCGGGCCCTGCTTGACCAAATCAGCGGCTCAGCCCGACCCTGATCGTGGTCCGGCCGTTCTGGCCGGACCACAAGCCGCCTTCTAACCTGGTGCGAGCCCTAACCTGGTGCGAGCCCCCTCTGATCGGTGCGCGGCCACGCCCTGGCCATTAACTGGTCGCGGGCGCGGTCGACACGGGGCAGGACGCCTCAGGCTGCACGAGCTGCGAGCCCGCACCGTGGGCATAGAGCAGCAGCCAGTCGCCGTGCTCGTGCCAGAACTGGACGAAGTGCAACGGCAGGCCAGTCAGCACGGGTGGTCCGAGCGGAGTTCCGCTGAGCTGAAGAAGCTGCGGGGGGGACACGCACTTGTTGATCTCCACGATCCAGACCCTGCTGACGAGGCGGAGCTTGGCCCTGATCGCTGCCAGCCCAAGCTGGGTTCCCGCGAGGGTGCCTGACGGGATCGCGGCCTGTTTCTGCGCGATATTGGGCAGCGTGCCAAGGCCGTACGAGTACGCCGAGCCGAAGCTCTCCGAGTTCGGGTTCGTGTAGAGCACCACGTCGCCGGGCTTCTTGTTCGCGGCCACGATCCGATCGATGCCGCGAATGTCGTCGTAGTGCCCGGCCGGCCCCCGCACGGCGAACTGGCCACCCGTCCCCGGCAGGCCGACCACCACGATGGCGGCGAGCGCGATCGGGCCGCCGATCCGGCCGAGCGCGGCGATGGCCGCCCCGCCGAGCAACGCGATCGGGGGCACGCAGATCAGGATGTACCGCGAGGTGTACACCGGTGAGATCAGCGAGGCAGCGAGCAGGACGACCGGCGGGACGACCAGCCACGGCAGGGTGAGCTCGGCGAGCAGCCGCGACAGCCTGGCCTTGCGCCAGCTCGCCGTCGCCTCGAAGGCCACCACGGCCGTCACGCCGATCACCACGACGACCGCCACGGTCACGAAGAACGATCCGGGGAGCTGGAGCAGCGTGCTCAGCTTCGGGGTGTTGATCGCGAGCCAGGCGATCTGCTTGCGCTCCATCCAGCCGAACACGAGCAGCGGGCTGGTCACGAAGACCCCGCATATCACCGCGATCAGCCACCCGATGACGAGGCGGCGCACCGCGTGGTCCTCGGCATGGCGGCGGTACTGAAGCGCCACGGTGACGGCATGACCGCCGATGAGCAGCAGCCCGAAGATGTTCACCACGCCGAGGGCGGCGAGGCTGGCACCGTACGCCACCAGCCAGCGCCGACGCTGACGATCTGTGATACCCCCCCGGTCCCCCGACCTCCCGGTCGCCGCCGCAGGCTCCTGCGTCCCTCCCGGCTCCACCAGCGGCGTTGGCCAGCGCAGCCGCGCGGGTGCCTGGCGCGATGACGATCGTCGGCCACCCGCCGCCACCGACCGGCGGGAGAACGCCGGAGCCGAAGCGCCAATCTGCTCCGCTCCGAGCACCCTGACCAGGAAGTAGCTGGAGATGACCGCCATCAACATCACGAACGCGTAGGACCGGCCCTCCTGACCGTACCTCGAGACCACGGGCAGGAACGCGAACAGCAGCCCAGCGGCAAGCCCGGCCCAGGGCGAGATGAGCCGCCGCCCGATCGCCGCGACCCCTGCCGCAGTCGCCGACATGGCGAGGGCGGACGGCAGCCGCAGCACCAGCTCCCCAGGACCGAAGGTGTGCACGAGCGGCCACATCGCCATGTAGTACACGCTGTGCACGGCGTCGACGTTGCCGAGCATCTTGATCAGGTCGCCGAACGGGCGCCGGACGGCCGCGATCGTCGCGGCCTCGTCCCGCCAGAAGGACGGCGTCGTGATGTCCCACAGCGACATGGCGAGAGTCAGGATCGATGGCAGGAACCACGCCCACCTCGGGCCGGCCCGGTAGGGACCTGGCTTGTCGTCGGGCTCGCTGGCCCGACCGGTGGCCGCCGGGCCCGTGCTCGTAGCCGCCGGGCCCGTGCTCGTGACCGCCGTACCCGCCCCTGCCGCGGGTACCTGCGCCGCGGCCTTCGCGACACCGGCCGGCCCGAGCTTCGCCTGGCCG